>NZ_JBHVRT010000028.1:0-128666 GCF_042885555.1 Kitasatospora sp. NPDC058048
GCCCTCGACGCCATCACCCGCGACGTCCTCCACGACGAGATCACCCGCATCTGGGCCGAACGACAACTCACCGTCCTCTTCGTCACCCACAACGTGCGCGAAGCCGTCCGCCTCGCCCAGCGCGTCGTCCTGCTCTCCTCCCGCCCCGGACGCGTCGCCCGCGAATGGCGGATCGACCTGCCCCAGCCGCGCCGCATCGAATCCGCCGGCGTCGCCGACCTGTCCATCGAGATCACCGAAGAACTGCGTGGGGAGATCCGTCGCCATGGCCAGCACTGACACCACCCCTGTCCTGGACAAGAACGACAGGGTCCCGCAGGGCGCGAGCGACACCGCCGGCGTCGGCGCGGGCCTGGACGCCCTGGACACCGTCACCGCGCAGCGCGGCTCGCTCGGTGAGGCGTTGCGGAGCAAGGCACTGCCGCCACTGGTCGGTGTGCTGGTGGTGCTCGCGCTGTGGCAGGGGGCGTACAGCCTGGAGCTCACCTCCGCCTACAAGCTGCCCAGCCCCGCCGACGTGTGGCGCTCCGGCCAGGACCTCTGGTACCAGGGCACACTGTTCTCCATCATCTGGACCAGCGTCTGGCGCGGCCTGTCCGGGTTCCTCCTCGCCGTGCTCATCGGCACCCCCATCGGCCTGGTCGTCGCCCGCATCAGACCGGTGCGCACCGCCATCGGCCCGGTCCTGCAGGGCCTGCAGTCCCTGCCCTCCGTCGCCTGGGTGCCCGCCGCCGTCATCTGGCTCGGCATCAACGACTCCATGATGTACGCCGTCATCCTGCTCGGCGCCGTCCCCTCCATCGCCAACGGCCTCGTCGCCGGCATCGACCAGGTGCCCCCGCTGTTCCTGCGCGCCGGACGCACCCTCGGCGCCACCGGCCTCAACGGCGCCCGCCACGTCCTGGTCCCCGCCGCCCTGCCCGGCTACCTCGCCGGCCTCAAGCAGGGCTGGGCGTTCTCCTGGCGCTCCCTGATGGCCGCCGAACTCGTCGCCTCCTCCCCCGACCTCGGCCGCGGCCTCGGCCGATTCCTGGAGGACCAGCGCGAATTCTCCGACATGTCCGGCGTCCTCCTCGGCATCATCCTCATCCTCTTCGTCGGCATCGCCATCGAACTCCTCGTCTTCACCCCCGTCGAACGCCGCGTCCTGCGCAACCGCGGCCTCCTCACCACGAGCAAGTGAGGCACCGCTGATGCCCGCCCTCCTCCTGATCGCCCACGGCAGCCGCGACCCGCGCCACGCCGCGACGGTGGCCGCGCTCGTGGAGGAGGTGCGGGCGCAGCGGCCCGGCATCGAGGTCGCCACCGCCTATCTGGACCACTGCGCGCCGCGGATCCCGCAGGTGGTCGGGCGGCTGGCGGACGCGGTGGCGGTGCCGCTGCTGCTCAACCGGGCGTTCCACGCCAAGCACGACATCCCGGCCGCGCTGCGCGCCGCCGGCTCCCGGCTGCCGGTCGCGGACGTGCTCGGCCCCTCGCCCCTGCTGCTCGCCGCCCTGGACCGCCGCCTCGCCGAGGCCGCTCCGGCGCTCGGCTCGCCCGCCGTCCGGGCCCGTACCGGCGTCGTGCTGGCGGCGGCCGGCTCCTCGGACCCGGCCGCCGACGCCGCGACCCGCGCGGTCGCCGCCGAGTGGCGCCGCACCCGGGGCTGGGCCGCCGTCGAGGTCGCGTACGCCTCCGCCGCGGGCCCGCGTGTCCCCGACGCCCTCGCCGCGCTGCGCGCCGCGGGCTCCGAGCACACCGCCGTCGCCCCCTACCTGCTGGCTCCGGGCCTGCTCCCCGACCGCATCGCGGCCGCCGCCGAGGAGGCCGGGGCGGATGTGCTGGCCCCGGTCCTCGGCCCGTCCCCCGAGGTGGCGGCCCTCCTCCTGCAGCGCCACGACGAGGCCCTGCGGGCCGCCGAAGCGGCCCCGGCCCTCACCGCCTGAGCCTCACGAGGCCTTGCGGTGCTGGTACTCGGCGACCGCGGCGGTGATCACGCTGAGCGGCACCGGCTCGTCGACGTCGGCGATGGCGGCCTCGATCCACTCCCGCATGATCGCCGTCGGCTTCAGCCCCCGCTCCCGCGCACGGCGCCGAACCTCGTCCATCACCGGTTTGGGCAGCCGCAGCGAGGTGGTGATCATCACCGACTCGGCCGCGACCGGCTCTCCCGGCTCGGCGCTCATGATCTCGTCCTCGCTCAGCTCGTGCGTCTCGTAGTACTCGGCGATCGCTTCAAGGTCCGCACCGTTGTCAGTCATCCGTCACCTTCAACTCGTCCGTTTGAGGAACAAGCGCCTCTCGGCGGCTGTCATGTCGCGGGCCGTGGCGCAGTACCACGCCGACGGCACCGCCGCGCTCCGCGCCAACACCACCAACAGGTACCGCCCGGACCGCGTCACGCCGTGGCACAGGGTCGTCCCCTGACGGCCGCCCGAGAACCAGTGAGGGCGGCAGAACACGACGTCCTCGACCTCCTCCGGATCCACTCCGTGCCTGGCGATGTGCTCCTCGGAGCGCTCGGTCCAGTAGATCTCACTATGCACGAGCAGCAGCGTGTTGCAAACGCATTGCACGGCTCAAGCCGCCGTCACTCGGGCGAGTGACGGCGGCCGGGAGCAGCGACGGCGCGCGCCGCACGGGCCGCACGCCGTCGCGGCCCCGCCGGCACCCGGGTCACACCCGGCGCAGGGTGAAGGTGTCCGTCGGGTGCCCGGCGTTGGCCTCGGCGAGGCCGCCGGCGAGCTGGTAGAGGCTGCCGGCCGGGCCGCCGACCACCGCGGTGGGGGTGGGGTCGGCCGAGGGGCGGACGGCGGTGAGGCGGGCGGTGCGCCAGTGGTCCTCGGAGCGCAACTCGACCTCGGCGTCGCGGCCCGCGCCGAAGAAGGCGTTGGTGACGCCCGCGATCGAGCCGTCCGGGCGGCCGAGCAGGCCGTCCAGGTGCAGCAGCGCCTGCCCGCCGGCCACCTCGACGCGCCGCAGCGCGGCCGGGTTCCCCAGCGGGACCTGCCACAGGGTGCCGTCGTCCCACTTGCCGAGGATCAGCCGGCCGTCCCGGTGGACGATGCCGTTGAGGCCGTACGCGCCGGGGGCGGGGGCCAGTCGCGGGTCGCGCAGCAGGACGGCGGCGCTGCCGTCCGGGGCGACCCGATAGACGACGGGGGCGAAGGAGTCGGTGACGTACGCGGTGCCGTCGGGGCCGATGGCGATGTCGTTGGCCAGGTGGCCGGCGCCGTCGGCGGCGACCGCCGCGAGGTCGGTGTAGAAGAGGCGCCGGCCGGTGTCCAGGTCGTAGGCGCCGATCCCGGCGACCTTGCCCAGGGTGGCGGGGGTGCTGCGCTCGCCGATGCCGTTGTCGAGGTTGGTGACCAGGACGCGGCGGTGGACCGGGTCGATCCGCAGGCCGGCGATCTCGATCAGGGTGCCGGGGTCGTCCACCAGGGTGCGCACGCCGGCGTCGGTGCCGACGGCGGAAACGGTGCCGTGCCGCAGCGAGCCGAGCAGGAAGCGGTGGTGGGCGGCGTCCCAGTCGCCCGACTCGGGGACGAGGCCGGGCGCGCGGCCCTGGATCACGGCGGGTGCCGGGCAGGCGGCGGCCGCGGCGGGCAGCGCCCCGGCCGTGCCGAGGAGGGCGGCCGCGGCGGCGACGGCGGCCAGGGCCCGGCGGGCAGTACGGTTCTGACGGTGGCTCATCGGCGTTCCCTCGCATGTGCGGTCCGTTGACGCGGTCCAGCCTCGCCCGATCGGCCGGCCCGCAGCAGTGCGTGGGAATACTGGTAGTCGGACTACCGGGAAGAACGGGGGACGGGGTGGACGTGAGGGACGTGGACGACACCGGGGAGCGCCGCTCGGCGCTGTCGAGCTTTCTGCGCAGTCGCCGCGCGCGGCTGACGCCGCAGGAGGTCGGGCTGGCGCCCGGGGTGCGGCGGCGCACCCCGGGGCTGCGCCGCGAGGAGCTGGCGCTGCTCGCCGGGGTGGGGGTGACCTGGTACACGTGGCTGGAGCAGGGGCGGGACATCCACCCGTCGCCGGAGGTGCTGGCGAGCCTCGCCCGTACGCTGCGGCTGGACCGGGCGGAGACGGCGTACCTGTTCCGGCTGGCCGGCGGGCATCCGCTGGATGGCGAGGTGGCCGCGCCCGGGGACGTGCCGGCCTCGCTGCTGCGGCTGATGCGCGCGCAGTGGCCGGCGCCGTCCTTCGTGATGGACGCCAACTGGGACATCCGGGCCTGGAACCCGGGCGCGGACGCGCTGTTCGGCCTGACCGGCCGCCCGCCGCAGGAGTGCAACCTGGCCTGGGTGGTGTTCGGCAACCCGGTGCACCGGGCCCGGGTGGAGCACTGGGAGGAGCACGCCCGGCGCTTCCTGGCCCAGCTGCGCTCCGCCTATGCCGAGCGCGGCGGCGAGGCGACGGCCGTGGGGCGCCGGCTGGCCCGGATGATCCGGCAGGTCCGCGGCGAGTACCCGGAGGCGGACCGCTGGCTGGACGAGCACCAGGTCGCGGAGCGCTCCGGCAGCGAGAAGGTGATCCGGCACGAGCGGGTGGGCGTGCTGCGGATCGACCAGCACGTGCTGCTGGCCGCCGAGGGCCTGCAGCTGATCGTGATGTCGCCGCGCGACGCCGGTACCGAGGAGCGGCTGCGCACCCCGGCACCAGCACCAGCACCAGCACCAGCGTCGGCCCCGGCAACAGCGGTGGCCCCGGTGTAGCGCGGACAGCGGTCCGCCGCCCCCGCACGGCGCGGGGGCGGCGGACCGGGAGCGGCGGACCGGGGACGGCCGTCAGACCGGGAGGTTCCACTTCTGGTTGGCGGCGCCGTTGCAGTCCCAGATGCCGAGCTGGTTGCCGTTCTCGGTGGCGAAGCCGAGGTCGTCCAGGCAGCGGCCGGACTGCGGGTTGAGCAGCGAGCCGTCGGCCCGGGCCTGCCACTGCTGGGCGCCGGTGCCGTTGCAGTCCCAGATCTGGACCTTGGTGCCGTTGCCGGTGTTGCCGCCCGACACGTCCAGGCACTTGCCGAGCGCGCGGATCGTGCCGTCGACGCCGATCCGCCACTTCTGCGCGACCGAGCCGTTGCAGTCGTAGATCTGGACGGCGGTGCCGTTGCCGAGGTTGGCGCCCCGCACGTCGACGCACTTGTTGACGTAGCCGGTGATCTGGCCGGTCGGGCCGGCCGGCGGCGCGGCACCGAGGACGACGCGCGGGAACATCACGGAGTCGCCGATCATGCAGGAGGCGGACACGGTGCCGTCGCCCATCCCCAGGCCGCCGATGGCGGGGCGGGAGAACTGCACGGTGTGGGTGGAGTTCCAGTAGAGGCAGTTGGCCGTCACGGTCCAGGTCTGCATCGGGTCGAGGCCGCTACAGCTGCCGACGGCGTTCCAGGCGGAGGTGTAGGCGGCGCAGGCGGGGGCGGCCTGGGCGGCGGTGGCCGGTGCCACCACGGCGGCGGCCCCGGCGAGCAGGGCGGTGGTCAGCAGGGCGGAGGTTCGGCGCATGGGAGGTCGTCCTTCCGAATCGGGGAATCACGTCGACTCACCGTCCACGCCCCGTCGGTGACGGTGCGTCGGATGTGTGGGCCGCGTGAAAGACTCGGGGGTGCGCGGTCGGCCGTCAACCGGCAGATCACCGGCAGCTGCCGGGTGCGGTGGGGCTGAGCAGGGACGTCGTCCCGGGCGGCAGTTTCGCCGGGTCCGCACGGCCGGGCCGTCGAGGGGCCGGGCCGCGGAAGCGGGGACGTCCCCGGGCGGGCCGCGGAAGCGGGGACGTTCCCGGGCGGGCCGGGCGGATCGCCGGGCCGACCGGACAGCGCACGGCCCGGCTCCCCCCTGGGGAACCGGGCCGTCGTCGGAACGGAAGGACGTCAGTCCGTCTTGCGGCGCTGGCGGCCGGTGCCGTAGTTGGAGCCGGACTTGGAGCCGCTGCCGGGCTTGGCGCGGCCCGAGGAGCGGCCGATGAAGCCGGCCGCCTGCGGGCGGTCGCCCTGGGCGGCGGCGCCCATGCGCTGCTTGGGGCGGGGGCGGCGCGGGTTGCCGTTCATGTCGACGTCGGCGGGCAGCGCGGAGCGCTTGCCGGAGCGGCGGCGCGGGGCGCCGGACTTGGCCCCGGCGGGCTTGTCGGCGCCGTCCTTGGCGCCGGACCCGGCCTGGGCCGCGACGACCGGTACGGCCAGCGTCACCGCGACGCCGCTGGGCGTGCGGGCGCCGGTGATCCGGGCCAGGTCGGCGTCGCCCGGGCGGATCTTGGTGACGGTCGGGCGGATGCCGGCGACCGTCATCAGCCGGTTGACCTCGCGGCGCTGCTCGGGCAGCACCAGGGTGACGACCGTCCCGGACTCGCCGGCCCGGGCGGTGCGGCCGCCGCGGTGCAGGTAGTCCTTGTGGTCGACCGGCGGGTCCACGTTGACGACCAGGTCCAGGCCGTCGATGTGGATGCCGCGGGCGGCGACGTTGGTGGCGATCAGCGCGGTGACGTGGCCGTCCCGGAACTGGTCCAGGACCCGGTTGCGCTGCGGCTGGGACTTGCCGCCGTGCAGGGCGGCGGCCTTCACGCCGTTGGCGAGCAGCTGCTTGGCCAGCCGGTCGGCGCCGTGCTTGGTGTGCACGAACATGATCACGCGGCCGTCGCGGGAGGCGATGTGCGCGGTGGCGGAGACCTTGTCGGTCTGCTCC
This sequence comes from Kitasatospora sp. NPDC058048, assembly GCF_042885555.1. Classification (NCBI taxonomy): domain Bacteria; kingdom Bacillati; phylum Actinomycetota; class Actinomycetes; order Kitasatosporales; family Streptomycetaceae; genus Kitasatospora; species Kitasatospora sp. NPDC058048. Next base: position 6,651 of record NZ_JBHVRT010000028.1, read on the forward strand.
AGCTGGAGGACGTGGTGGTCCATGGTGCTGACCGCGCCGGCCGAGGGGTCGACCGAGTGGGTCACCGGGTCGGCGAGGAAGCGCTTGACCAGCCGGTCGACGTTGCGGTCCAGGGTGGCGGAGAACAGCATCCGCTGCCCGCCCTCGGCGACCTGCTCCAGCAGCTTGCTGACCTGCGGCAGGAAGCCCATGTCGGCCATCTGGTCGGCCTCGTCGAGGACCGTGATCGCGACGTCGGAGAGGTTGACGTCACCGCGCCCGATCAGGTCGTCCAGCCGGCCCGGGGTGGCCACCAGCACCTCGGTGCCGCGGCGCACCGCGTTGGCCTGCCGGTTGATCGACATGCCGCCGACGACGGTGGTGATCCGCAGGTTGACGGCGGTGGCGTACGGGGTGAGCGCCTCGGTGACCTGCTGCGCCAGCTCGCGGGTGGGCACCAGCACGAGCGCCAGCGGGTGCCGGGCGTCGGCACGGCGCCCGGCGGTGCGGGCGAGCAGCGGCAGGCCGAAGGCCAGGGTCTTGCCGGAGCCGGTGCGGCCGCGGCCGAGGACGTCGCGCCCGGCGATCGAGTCGGGCAGCGTGGCGGCCTGGATCGGGAAGGGCTCGGTGACGCCCTCGCGGGTGAGCGCGGAGAGGATCCCCCTGGGCAGTTCCAGCTCGGCGAAGGAGGCCGCCGGGGGCCGGGGCGGGGTGCCCTGGACCACGGTGAACTCGGTGGCCTCGGGCACGGCGGCGGGGCGGCCCTGCTTGGGGGCGCCGGCGCGGTTGCGCGGCTTGCGCGGGCGGTCGCCGCCGGCGGTGCGGCGGGCCTGGTCGGTGGTGCGGGGGCCGCGGTCGCGCGGCGGGCGGGCAGGGGTGGTCACGGGAGCTCCGTCGGTCGGTCGGCAGCCCGGGCTGCGGGCTGGTCGGCCGTCGGAGATTTGCGTGTGCCGCCCCGGCCGTACGGCGGCATGAGCGGGGGCCCGCACCGTGCGGTGCGGGCCCCCGCTTCGCGATGATCGCGAGTCAGCGTGGAGCTGACGTCAGCCGATGATCTGGATGTTCTCGGCCTGCGGGCCCTTCTGGCCCTGGGTGACGTCGAACTCGACCTTCTGGCCCTCGAACAGCTCACGGAAGCCCTGAGCCTGGATGTTCGAGTAGTGGGCGAACACGTCGGCGCCGCCACCATCCTGCTCGATGAAGCCGAAGCCCTTTTCGCTGTTGAACCACTTCACGGTGCCGGTAGCCATAACCGTCTCCTCTAACTGGGGCATCAGGGACCCACACCTCGTGGATCCCCAAGTAGCCGCGATCCCCATCCGGAGACTGAAACACCGGACAAAACAAATGCGCCTGTCGGTTGGAACCAGCAGGCGCACACCACGTTCATGGGAACCAAAACTGCAACTGCATCGACTGTAGCACGGTGGAACCGGGCGTGACCGGGGATTTTCCGCCTCGGAGATCACGTTTGGCGGCTCCGGCAAAGGGGCAGCGGCGCCCCGCCGAAGCGGGACGCCGCCTGTCCTCGCGGACCCGGTCGGACCGGGCCGACCGGTCGGGTCAGCGCCGGCCGGCCGGCTCCGGCACGCCGTGCGCGCCGGGCAGCGGGTCCGGGCCCTCGCCGTGGCCGTGACCGTGGCCGGGGTCGGCGCCGTGGCCGGGCCACCAGGCCTTGTTGCCGATCAGCGCGGTGAGCGCCGGGGTGAAGAACATCGCCATCACGAAGGCGGCCAGGATGATGCCGAAGGCCATCGCGAAGCCGAACTCCAGCATGAAGATGTTGCCCGCGAGCATGAAGGTCGCGAAGGACGCCGCCAGGATGAAGCCGGCCGCCGCGACGGTCGGGCCGCCGTGGCGCAGCGCCTCGCGCGCGGCCTCACGCGGGTTGCGGCCCTCGCGGGCCTCCTCGCGGAGGCGGGCGATGATCAGGATGTTGTAGTCGGTGCCGATCGCCACCACGAAGAGGTAGATGAGGATCGGCAGCATGAACATCAGGCCGGTCTCGCCGCCGAGGTTCTGGAAGAGCAGCGTGGTGGCGCCGAGGGTGGCGGTGAAGCCCAGGCCGACCGAGGCCATCAGGTACCAGGGGGCGACGACGCTGCGCAGTTGCAGGCCGAGGATGAGCAGGATCAGCAGACCCGCGATCGGGAAGACCAACTTGTAGTCGTGGGTCATCGCGAGGTTGATGTCCTTGTAGATGGCGGTCAGGCCGCCGACCTTCGCCTCGGTCCCGGCCGGTACCTGGCCGTGCGCGGCCTCCCGGAGCCGGGTGAGGGTCGCGATCGCCTCGTTGCTGTCCGGCTTGTCCTTCAGCATGACGGTGAAGTCGGCCGTCACGCCGTCCGCGCTGAGCTGGGGCTTCGGCGCGGCCTGGGCCACTCCGGAGACCTCGCCGAGCTTGGCGGCGTAGGAGTCGAACGCGCCCGGGTCGAGCTTGGCGCCGGTGGTGCTGGTGAGGAAGACGTGGGTCGGGTCGGCCGCACCGGCGGAGAAGCCGTTGATCATCTTGTCCTGGACGACCATCGACTCCTTCTCCTTGGGCATGGAACTGCCCGCGAGGTCGAAGGTGCCGTTGTAGCCCAGGGCGCCGACGGACAGCGCCAGCAGCACGCCGCCGGAGGCGAGTGCGACCACCGCCGGGCGCTTCTGCACCATCCGGCCGAGCGCGGCGAAGCGCGCGTCGTTCGGCTCCCGCATCCACTTCTTGCCCGGCCAGAACACGGCACGGGCCGGGATGACCGCGAGCAGGGCCGGGGCCAGGGTGAGCGAGGCGAGGGCGGTGACCACCACGGCGATGGCCAGTGCGGGGCCGAGGGCCTTGAACATGCCCAGGCTGGAGAGGATCAGCACGGCGAAGGCGACGGTGACCGCGCCGGCGGCCGAGGCGATCGCCTCGCCGACCCGCCCGACCGCGTTGGCCACGGCCTCCTTGCGGTCGTCACCGGCCCGCAGCCGCTCGCGGTAGCGGAACGCCAGGAAGAGGAAGTAGTCGGTGCCGACGCCGAGCACGACGACGATCAGGATCGCCGAGAGTATCGGGGTGCTTTCGAGGCCGAAGGCCTTGGTGGCGTAGTTGATCAGGCCGTTGGAGGTCGGCATGGCGACCACGAGCGAGACCAGGAGCGGCAGCAGGCCGGCCAGGATGCTGCGGAAGATGATCCCGACGATGATCGCGACCAGGACGATCGTCGCCAGTCCGATGAGGGCGTCGGCCGAGCCGGAGGCGTCCTGCTGGTCCAGCGACTGGGCGGCGGCGCCACCGAGCTGGAACTTGACGTCGGTCCCCGCGCTGAGTGCCTTGCCCTCCTCGCGGAGGTGCTTGGCGACGTCGCCGAACACCTTGGGGTCCTGCTGCTTGGTCTTGTCGATGGCTATCGGCGCGAGCGCGTACTTGCCGTCCTTGGACGTGGTCTGCTCGCCGACCGGGATGATCTTCTCGACCGCCTCGATCTTCTTGTCCGTGAGGCCCTGGACGATCTTGGCCATCGCGGCCTTGTCGCCCTCGTTCAGCGCCCCGCCGTCGTTGCGCTCGAAGAGTGCCAGCGCGGACGGCGTGAAGCTGGCCGGGAACGCCTGTTCCTGGAGCGCGGCGGCCTGGATCGACTCGTAGTGCTTGGGGAGGAACGACGCCTCGTCCGTCTGCGCGGTGATCTTCGGCGCCGTCGCGACGATGGCGACCATCGCGACGACCCATGCGGCGATCACCCACCACGCACGGCGAACGACGAATTGTCCTAGTCGGTGGAACATGCTCGTGATGCCTCCTGGGCATGGTTCACCGCAGCCCTTGGGGGACGGGACGCTGGGCGACGGCAGGACCGGCTCGGGGAATGCCCGGCGGGCACTCCCTTGCCGGTCGGCAGGTAAGTGGATCTGGGGCATCATCCTACGAGCACTTGCTTGCCGCCCGGCAAGGAGCCCCCGTGTGCTTCAACCCCCGTAGGCCGCCCCGAAGCGGCCCCGCCCCAGTTTCCCCCGCCCACAGCCCTCTTGACCTCGTGCTCCGGGTGGATCCATCTCCCCCTCAGGGTGGAGGCGCATCCCCTACCCCCCAGGAGGAGGTCTCGGGGTCCGGGGGTAGGGAAAACCCCACCCCGGCCCCGAGGACAACACCAGGAGAGGGCCACCCGCCAGCCGGATTACCCGTCAACCCCCGCTTCCCTACTGTCGATCGGGACGCCGGACAGCAGCCGGCGCACCGCGACCGGCGGCTCCCCCGACCCAGGGCCGCCGCCGCTCCCGTCCGGCGACCACCGCCGCTCTCCCAGGGGGGAAGACCCACCGTGAAGCCCGTGAAGTCCAGACTCGGCCCGGCGGCCGCCATGGGCGCCTGGAGCGCCCGGCACCGCAAGACCGCCGTGTTCGGCTGGCTGCTCTTCGTCGTCCTGGCCGCCGCGCTCGGCACCGCGCACGGCAGCACCAAGGTGACCGAGGCCGAGTCGATCCCCGGACAGGTCTCCCGGGCCGCGCGGATCCTCGACGAGGCCGGGCTGCAGAGCCCGGCGGGCGAGACCGTCCTGGTCCAGAGCACCACCCGCAACGCCGACGACCCGGAGTTCCGCGCCGCCGTCGGCCAGGTGATCGCCGCGGTGAACGGCACCGGCGAGGCCGCCGAGGTCCGCTCGCCGTACGACACCCGGGCGGTCTCCGCGGACGGCCACTCCGCGCTCGTGACGCTGACGCTCAAGGGCGACCGCGAGCAGGCGCCGGACCACGTCCAGCCGGTGCTGGACGCGGTGGCCGGCGTGCAGCGGCAGCACCCCGACCTCACCGTGGTCCAGCTCGGCGACGCCAGCTCCGGCAAGTGGATGCAGGACCAGCTCACGAACGACTTCGCCCGCGCCGAGTGGACGGCCGTGCCGCTCGCCCTCGGCATCCTGCTGATCGCCTTCGGCGCGCTGGTCGCCGCCGTGCTGCCGGTGGTGCTCGCGCTCACCGCCTTCGTCGCCGCCGCCGGGCTGGTCGCCCTCAGCAGCGGATTCCTGCACACCAGCGGCGACGCCTCCTCGGTGATGCTGCTGGTCGGCCTCGCCGTCGGCGTCGACTACTGCCTCTTCTACCTGCGCCGCGAGCGCGAGGAGCGGGCCGCCGGGCGCGACGCCGCCACCGCGCTGGCCGTGGCCGCCGCCACCAGCGGCCGGGCCGTACTGGTCTCCGGCGTCACCGTGGTCGTCGCCATGGCCGGCATGTTCCTCACCGGGATCGCCACCTTCAAGGCGATGGCCTTCGCCACGATCGTGGTCGTGATCACCGCCGTGCTCGGCTCGCTCACCGTGCTGCCCGCACTGCTGTCGATGCTCGGCGACCGGGTCGAGAAGGGCCGGGTGCCGTTCCTCGCCAGGCCGCGCCGCCCGGCCGCCGGGGACCGGAGCGGCGGACGGTTCTGGAACGCGGTGCTGACCCCGGTGCTGCGCCACCCGCTGGCCGCCACCGTCCTCGCCGGCGCCTTCCTGCTGGCCGTGGCCGCACCGCTGCTCACCATGCACACCGCCAAGCTGACCTTCCAGCAGCAGCTGCCCGCGGGCAACGCCCTGGTCGCCGCCTCGCAGAAGATCGAGGCCGCCTTCCCCGGCAGCCCCGCCCCCGCCACCGTGGTGATCAGGGCCACCGACATCGACTCCCCCGCGATGACCGCCGCGATCGCCGAGCTCAAGGCCAGGGCGCTGGCCGGCGGACGGATGCACGGCCCGGTGGAGGTCACCGTGCACCCCGACAAGAACGTGGCCACCGTCGACATCCCGCTCAACGGCACCGGCAACGACGCCACCAGCAACGAAGCCCTGCGGAGCCTGCGCGAGGACCTGGTGCCCGCCACCGTGCTCGCGGTGCCCGGCACCGAGGCCCCGGTCACCGGCCAGACCGCCGGCTCGTACGACTTCAACCGGAAGATGACCGGCTCGATGCCGCTGGTCCTCGGCTTCGTGGTGGTCTTCGCCTTCCTGCTGATGCTCACCTCGTTCCGCTCCCCGGTCGTCGCCGTCACCGCCGTGGTGCTCAACCTGCTCTCGGTGGGCGCCGCGTACGGGGTGCTGACGCTGGTGTTCCAGCACGGCATGGGCGCCTCGCTGCTGGGCACCGCCGGGGTCGGCGCGGTGGAGTCCTGGGTGCCGCTGTTCCTCTTCGTGATCCTCTTCGGACTCTCGATGGACTACCACGTCTTCGTGGTCTCCCGGATCAAGGAGGGCCACGACCGCGGCCTGCCGACCCGGGACGCGATCGCCCACGGCATCCGCTCCACGGCCGGGGTGGTCACCAGCGCCGCGGTGATCATGGTGGCGGTGTTCTCGGTCTTCGGCTCGCTGTCCATGCAGGTGATGAAGCAGATGGGCGTGGGCCTGGCGGTCGCGGTGCTGATCGACGCCACGGTGATCCGCGCGGTGCTGCTGCCCTCGGTGATGACCCTGCTCGGCGAGCGCAACTGGTACCTGCCGCGCTGGCTGAACTGGCTGCCGGACCTCTCGCACGGCGAGTCCGTCCCGCCGACCGGCGCCGACCGGGCCCCGCACGGGCCGCCGGCCGCCCCGGCGCAGGGGGCGCGCCACCGGGCCGAGGTCTGAGCCTCCCCGGCACCCCCGGAGGCCCAGCGTCCCCGACCGCTCCGAGACCCGTCCGGGACCCGTCCAAGCCTCCTCCGACCCGCCCGACGCCGGGCTCCGCAGCGCGCGGGGCCCGGCGTCCTTGCGTCATGATGATCACCGTCCGGGGTTCCCCGGATGAACGTCGGCGGAACGGAAACCCAGTCATGATCCCCTTCGACGAGGGCCGCGCCCGGCTGCTGCTCGCCCGGGCCTGCGAGTCGGCCGGGCTGGCCGCCCCCGACGGGGCCACGCTGCTCGCGCTCGGCGAGAACGCCGTCTTCGACCTCGGCGACCCGGCCGTGGTCGCCAAGGTCGGCCGCGGCCCCGAGCTGTACGACCGGGCCCACCGCGAACTGGCCCTGGCCCACTGGCTGGCCGGCCAGGACGTCCCGGTGGTCCGCCCGTACGACGCGGTGGCGCCCGAGCCGCAGCTGGCCGACGGCCACCCGGTCACCTTCTGGCACCGGCTCGCGCCCGCCGTCCGGCCCGCCCGCCCGGTCGACCTCGCCCCGCTGCTGCACGCCCTGCACCAGCTGCCGCTGCCCCCCTTCACCCTCGGCCGGCGCGACCTGCTGGCCCCGGTCGAGCGCTGGCTGGCCTCCGCCGAGGGCCACGTGGACCCGGTGGACGTCGCCTTCCTGCGCCACCGCCGGGACGCCTTCGCGGCCGCCCTGCCCGACCTCGTCCCGCAGCTGCACCCCGGGGTGATCCACGGCGACGCGCTGCCGCGCAACCTCCACATCGGTCCGGACGGGCCGGTGCTGCTCGACCTGGAGTTCATGGCGAACGACCTGCGCGAGCACGACCTGGTGGTCCTCGCCCTCAGCCAGGACCGCTACGGCGTGCCCGTCGAGGAGTACCGCGCGTTCACCGGGGCGTACGGCTGGGACGTGCGCGAGTGGCCCGGCTTCACGGTGCTGCGCGGCGCCCGGGAGACCGCCAGCGCCTCCTGGGTGGCGCAGCAGGCGGCCAGCAACCCGGCCGCGCTGAAGGAGTTCCGGCGCCGGGTCGACTCGCTGCGGGACGGGGCCACCGAGGTGCGCTGGTACCCCTTCTGACGGCCCTCCCCGTTACCCGCGGAGCGGCGGGGCCGCCAGCGGGGCGAGTGTGAGAAGACTCTTACGGCGGGTCGGTCCGGTCCGCAACCGCGGAACGTACGATCGGCGTCCTGTCGGACAGTCGTCCTGACCCGAGAGATCGGCACCGCACTCGCACCTCAGGAGCCGCCGCCATGCACCGGACCGCCCGCCGCCCCTCCGCCCCGACCCGACCGTCCCGATCCAGGCGCCGGCTGCTCGCGGGCTGCGTCGCGGTGGCCGCCGCCCTGGGGCTGGCCGCGTGCGGGACCGCCAGCGGGGCGCTCCGGCCGCCGAGCGCGGCGGCGCCGTCCGGGACGCAGTCGCCGGCCGCCACCGAACCGGGCGGGACGGCGGCGACCGCTGGTGCGCCGGCGCCCGGATCGGACGCCGTACCACCGGGCACGGACTCCCCGGCCGCTTCCGCACCGGCCGCCTCCGCACCGGCGGTGCCGGCGAAGCCGAGGCCGACCGCGGCCACGGGCTCCCCCGTCTCCACCGTGCCGACCACGCCCGCCACGCCCCCCACGCCCACCGCTCCGGCCACCCAGGCCCCACCGGTCACCCCGAGCGCCACGCCGTCCTCGCCCACCGCGCCCGCCGCGCCGTCCCCGCACACCGGGGCGGGCACCGTGATCGGCTCCACCGCCTCCGGCGGCCGCACCGTGGCGCTCACCTTCGACGACGGCCCCGGCCCGGCCACCGGCCAGATCCTCGACCTGCTGGCCCAGTACCACGTCAAGGCCACCTTCTGCCAGATCGGCCAGAACGCCGCCGCCAACCCCGCCATGGTCAAGCGCGTCCTGGCCGCCGGGCACCGGCTCTGCGACCACAGCGTCCACCACCCGCAGCCGTTCGCCAAGCTCCCGCACGACAAGGCCGTGGCCGAGATCACCGACGCCCGGAACATGATCGTCCAGGCCGGCGGCCCCGGCACCGAGGTCGGCTGGTTCCGCGCCCCGGGCGGCGGCTTCAACGCCGACAACGAGCACATCACCGCGAGCCTCGGGATGTCCTCCCTCGGCTGGTCCGTCGACCCGCGCGACTGGGCGCGTCCGGGCACGCCGGCCATCGTCTCGGCCGTGCAGAAGCAGCTCAGGCCCGGCGGCGTGATCCTGATGCACGACGGCGGCGGCGACCGCAGCCAGACCGTGGCCGCGCTCAAGCAGCTGCTGCCCTGGCTGGTCGCCCAGGGCTACACCTTCGACTTCCCGGCCGCGTAGGGCCGGGGCCGTCGGGGCCTCGGCTCCGCCCTGACGCTCCGGGCGTTTCCCCCGCTCTCCCCCGCGTCCCCGCCTCCCGTACCGCGGAGGGCTCCCGTACCGCGGCCGTCCGGGCGCGTCAGGGCACGCGCAGCCGGTAGACCTGCCGGGAGCCGCCCTCCGGGCCCGGGGCGGCGGCCTCGGCCGGGGTGAAACCCAGCCGCTCGTAGAAGACCCGGGCGCCGCTCTCCACCGCGCCCGGGTGGTCCGGGCCGAAGGTCACCACCTCGACGGCGGCCGGGCCCCGGACATGACGGCGCAGCACGTCCTCGACCAGCCCCCGGCCGACACCGGTGCCCCGGGCACGCCCGGCCACCACCAGCCAGTGCAGGTGGTACGGCCCCGGGCCCGCGGCGCCGAACAGCAGGCCTCCGAGCAGCCCCTCGCCGTCCTCGGCGACGGTCGCCCGGCCCCCGTCGATGCCGGCGCGCACCGCACGGTGGAACCCCGGCTCGGCGACCATCGGGCCGAACCAGTGCTCGACCTCGGCGGCGAGGGCGAGGAAGCCGGGCAGGTCGGCGGGGCGCGCGGGCCGCACGGCCGTCACCGGGCGGGCCAGCGCGGGTCGACCACCGCCTGCGGGTCCTTGCCGCGGCGCAGCCAGTCCTGGAGGCCCTCGGCCCACTGCCGGTACCAGTCGATCTGCCGGCGGTGCAGCTCGGCGGGCTCCAGCGCCCCCACCTCGGCCGGGTAGCGCCCGGCCAGCGCGACGGCGACCCGCACGGCGGCGAGCGCGTCGCTGCCCGCCTCGTGGGCGTCCGTCAGCTCCACCCCGTACAGCTCGCAGACCCGCTGCAGGGTGCGCGAGCCCTTGCGGTACTTGTCCACGGCCCGGTCGATCACCAGCGCGTCCAGCACCGGCCCGACCGGCCTGCCCAGGCGCTCGGCGAGCGTCGCCAGCCCGTGCCGGCGCAGCTCGGCGTCGAGCAGCGACAGGTCGAACGGCGCGTTGAACGCCACCACCGGCCGCCCGTCGGCGATCCGCTCGCACAGCGCGGCGGCTATCTCCTCCACCGCCTCCTTCGCCGGCCTGCCCTTGCTCCGCGCCACCTCGTCCCCGATCCCGTGGATCGCCGCCGCCTCGGCGGGTATCGGCACCCCGGGGTCGAGCAGCCAGTGCGCGGCGCCCACCCGGGCGGCCCCGACGGTGTCCACGAGTGCGGCCGTGACGATGCGGTCCACGGCCGGGTCGGTGCCCGTGGTCTCCAGGTCGAAGCCGACCAGTGGCTGCTGCCACCAGCTCATCAGGTGTGTCCTTCCGTCCTGCCTCTCGAAACAGCCCCTATCATCACCCGGCCCACCGACAACCCGGCCCGCGGGGAGCCCGGTCACGGGCCCGCCCGGCCTAGGCTGTTCCCCGGACCCGCACGAAGGAGCCGCCCATGAGCACCGCCCCGACCCCGCCCGCGCCCTTTCGTCGACCCGACGCCGTCCACCCGCTGCGGACGATCAGGGAGATCCGCGGCTCTCTGCCCGCGGACCAGGTCAAACACTTCGACGCCGACCTCGCCGACACCGACATCGACGCGCTGCCGGCGATACTGCACCGCTGGGCGACCCTGGGCACCGACGGCTTCCTGGACTTCCTCCTGACGACGCCCTTCGAAGGGCTGGAGTTCGGGGCGCGCTCCTACGAGGACACGGCGGACTCCGAGTGATCTACCTGCTGGACACGAACGTGGTCGCCGAGCTCACCACACGTCCCAAACCGGCCCCCGCTGTCATCGACTGAGCCCGCTCCGTCCCTGCTACGGCGCACCGCCTCAGCGTCATCACCGTCGCGGAGATCCAGGCGGGCGTCGATGCCACTCCCGATCCACTGCGCCGGGACCTGCTCGAGCAGGTCCTCAACGGCGTGCGGGCGGAGTACGGAGGGCGGATCGCCGCAATCGGCGAGCAAGAGGCCGCCGCATACCTCACCGTTCACCGCCGCCTGAAGAGCGCCGGGACCAGCATCGACCCGCCCGATGCGCTGATCGCGGCCACGGCCATCGCGAGGGGCTGGACACTCGTCAGCCGTAACGTCAAGCACCTGGCGCGGACCGGCGCAGTCGTACTGAACCCGTGGGAGTGCTGAGAGCCCGTCATGCCGACCGCCCCGGTCACGGGATGCGACCGGGGCGGACGGGGCCGGCGGGGCGGGGTGGGCTAGCGGGGCGGGGTGGCGAGGGCGAGGCGGCTGGGGAGGACGCTGGAAGCGACGGCGAGCAGCAGGCACAGGGCCGTGCCGGCGCCGAGCGGTGCCCAGGGCAGCCGCAGGGCGACGGTGGCCCGGCCGGCCAGGATGCGGTGGTTGAGCAGGGCGGTGGTGCCGTACTGGGTGAGCGCGGTGACGGCGAGGGCGAGCAGCGCGGCGGTGGCGACGACCAGGACGGCCTCCAGCGCGACCATCCACGTGACCTGGCGGCGCACCGTCCCGGCCAGCCGCAGCACGCCGAAGTCGCGCCGGCGGTCGGCGGTGCTCATCACCATGGTGTTGACGATCGCGATCAGCGCGTAGAGCAGGGCGGGCCCGAGGATCGTGGTGGTGGCGATCCAGGCGTAGTGGGCGCCGGGGTCGGGCCCGGGGTCGTGGGCGTCGGTGAGGGTGCCGCCGAGCCGGTCGGCCGGTTCGGCGTCGAGGTGGACGGCGGCGGGGCGGGCGCCCGCCAGGTGGCCGGCGACGGCGTCGCCGCTGAGCAGGACCTCGTCCAGGCCGAGCTGGGTGCGGTAGACGAGGGCGAGCCGCAGGCTGGTGACGGTGCCGTCGGCGAGGCGCAGGTTGACCTGGTCGCCGAGTTTCCAGCCGTGGCCGCGGACCTGGTCGGTGGAGGCGGCGAGGGTGGCGCCGCGCAGGTCGGCGGCGCTGCCGTCGACGGCGGGCAGTGTCCAGGCGGTGGCGAGGTCGCCGTCGACGACGGTGGCGGCGGACGGCGCGCTCGCGGGCGAGTCCTCGCCGTGGTCGTCGAAGGCGGGGGCGGCGGCGCCGAGGCCGGTGACCACGGTGGCGGTGGTGGCGGTGGCGTGCAGTCCGGGGCGGGCGGCGGTGAGCCGGTGGGCGGCGTCGGCGGGCAGTGGGGCGCCGCCGGGGCGCAGCACGTACGCGGCGGCGGCGAGGGCCCGGTTCTGGGCGGTCATGGCGTCGGCGAAGGCGGCGGTGGAGCCGACCACGGTGCCGGTGAGCGCGATGGCGAGGAAGGCCGGGGTGGCGGTGGAGACGGTGCGGCGCACGGCGGTGAGGGCGTTCTGCCGGGCGAGCAGCGGGGCGGCGGCGACGGCCCGGGCGAGCGGGGCGCTGAGCAGTCGCAGCAGCGGCGGTACGACGGCCGGTGCGAACAGGGCGAGCGCGGTGATGGCGAGCAGGTCGGCGCCGAGCACCCACTGGGAGGCGAGTTGCGGGTCGTCGGGCTGGTCGCCGGGGACGGGGGTCATGGTGGGCGCGGCCAGGTAGTAGCCGACGGTGCCGGCCAGGGCGGTGAGGCCGAGCAGCGCGCAGGTCCAGCGCAGCGGGGTCATGGCCGCGCGGTCGGCGGCGGCGTCGCCGAGGGCTTCGACGGCGCGCACCCGGCCGGCCCGCAGGGCGGCGGTGACGGCGCCGAGCAGGGCGACGAGGAGGCCGACGGCGGCGGCGAGCAGCATCGGCCCGGCGGCGGGGTGTGCGGTGAATCCGTCGGGGGCGGCGCCGCGGGCGACCAGCCAGGCGGCGAGCGCGGGTGCGCCGGGCAGCGACAGCAGGCAGCCGCTGACGGCGGCGGCGAGGGCGACGACGGCGGCCTCGCCGGTGATCAGCCAGACGATCTGCCGGGGCGTGGCGCCGACGGCGCGCAGCATCGCGATCTCCTGGCGGCGCTGGGCGACGGCGAAGGCGAAGGTCCCGGCGACGACGAAGACGGCGACGAAGGCGGCCATCGCGGCGGTGAACTGGAGCACCTTGTGCAGGGAGGGCGCGCCGAGCGGGGAGTCGTCGCCGGCGGTGTCGTGGAGCAGGCTGCCGGTGGTGGCGACGAGCAGGACGCCGAGGGTGAGGGCGACGTAGGAGCCGGCGAAGGCGGACTTGCGCCGCCGCAGGCTCGCGGTGGCGACCGGCAGCAGGGTGGTGATCGAGGTCATGCCGCCGTCTCCAGGGCGGTCATCCGCTCGGCGACGTGCTGGGCGGTGGGGTGGGGCAGGTCGTCGACGATCCGGCCGTCGGCGAGGAAGAGCACGCGGTCGGCGTAGGCGGCGGCGACCGGGTCGTGGGTGACCATGACGGTGCTCTGGCCCTCCTGGTCGACGAGGTCGCGCAGCAGGGCGAGGACGTCGCGGCTGCTGGCGGAGTCGAGGGCGCCGGTCGGTTCGTCGGCGAACAGCATGCGCGGCCGGGTGATCAGCGCGCGGGCGATCGCGACGCGCTGCTGCTGGCCGCCGGAGAGCTGGGAGGGCAGGTGTCCGGCGCGCTCGCCGAGGCCGACCTGGGCGAGTGCCCGGCGCACCTGCGCGGGGTCGGGGCGGCGGCCGGCCAGCCGCAGCGGCAGCCCGACGTTCTGTTCGGCGGTGAGCGAGCCGACCAGGTTGAAGGCCTGGAAGACGAAGCCGATCCGCTGGCGGCGCAGCACGGTGAGTTCGGTCTCGCCCAGTGCGCCGAGGTCGGCCCCGTCCAGGGTGACCCGGCCGCTGTCGGGCCGGTCGAGGCCGGCGCAGCACTGCAGCAGGGTGCTCTTTCCGGAGCCGGAGGGGCCCATGACGGCGGTAAAGCCGCCGCGGGCGAACTCGACGTCCACCCCCCTGAGTGCCCGTACGGCCTCCGGGCCGGTTCCGTAGGTGCGGTGTACGTCGTCGAGGCGCAGGACGGCCCCGTTCTCCCCCGTGATCTTCACAGCAGCCACACCTACCACGGTGGCCACGGCCCTGACCAGGTGCTTTGGGGGAATCGTTATGCCGTCAGCCGCCGTGCCCCGACGAGGACTTCGGCGCGGACTCCGGCGCGGACTCCGGCGCCGCCGACGGGGCGGTGCGGGCCGGGTCCCAGCGGCCGAGCCGTTCCGGGTCGGCGCGCATGACCTGGGCCTTGAGGTCCGTGACGGCTTCGAGGTCCTCGGGCGCGGCGGGGCGCGGGCTCCGGTCGGGGTCGATGGTCACGGCCCGCAGTCCGGCAGCCGCGCCACCGCCCCGACCAGCCGTTTTCGTCAGGACACCGGCCGGGAGTCGGCCCACACGCCCTCGAACTCCTCGCGGTAGACCTCCAGCAGTCCGGCCTCGGTGCCGCCGGGCTGCTGGCCGGCGCCGCCGCGCAGCACCAGGGCCGGGGACTCCATGCCGCGGGCGCGGCGCAGGTAGGGCTGGATGACGCCGAGGTCGCGGCCCTGCCGGCGGCCGCCCGCCTGGCCGGCCGTGCGGGGGCCCTCGACCAGGTAGGCGGTGAAGCGCGGGGTCTCGTCGAAGACCCGGATCTCGAAGCCGCCCTGGTCCCGCAGCCGGGCCCGCACCCGCCGCACGTGCATGATGTTCATTTCGATGGAGCGCGACAACTCGCTGCGGCCGAGGCCGAGTTCGCGTTCGCGGCGGCGCACCGCACTGCTCGCCGGGTTGAGGAAGAGCAGCCGCACCCGGCAGCCTTCGCCGGCCAGGCGCACCAGGCGCTTGCCGGTGTAGTTCTGGCAGAGCATGCCGAGGCCGATGCCGAGGGCGTCGAGGCGCCGGGCGCCGTCCAGCAGGTCCTCGACGGGGAGATCACGCTGGAGCCGGACCCGGTCGGCGTGCACGGCGACGACGTCCGCGTACCGGCCGGCCACCAGGGACTCGACCACGTCGGCGGGCACCCCGCCGGCGCCGCCGTCCAGGACGGCCAGCAGCCGGGCGGCGGCCCGCTCGGTCTGGGCCAGCACGGTCTGGGTGAGCACCCGGTTGCGGGAGACCACGTGCCGGGCCACCTCCAGTTCGTCGAGCGCCAGCTCGATCTCGCGCCGGTCGGCCAGGTAGGGCTCGAAGCAGGGCCAGTGCTGCACCATCAGTTCGCGCAGCTGGGGCAGGGTGAGGAAGACCAGCGGGTCGTCGTCGGCCGGGTCGAGGAGGTAGCCCTTGCGGCGGCTGACCTCGCGCACGGCCCCGGCCCGGTGCGCCCACTCCTCGCCGGCCGGCCCGGCGGCGGCGGTGACCCAGTCCTCGCCGTGGGCGGGGGCGTAGATCGGGTGCAGCACCTCGTCGACCAGGGCGCGCAGCCGCTGTTCGACCAGGTTGAGCCAGACGTAGGCGCGGCCGGACAGCCGGACCCGCTGGTAGGCGTCCTCCCATTCGCCGGCCGACCAGGCCAGTGCGGGTATCTCGACCGGGCCGCCCTGGGCGGGCACCAGGGCCCGGCCGGTCAGGGTGGGACGCATGACCACCGTGGGCGCCTCGCTGCGGGTCGCGCCCCGGTCGGGGCCGCCGGGCCCGGAACCGCGGCCGCCGGCGGGGAACACCATGCGCCACCTCATCTGGTTGCTGCGGCCGGCCCCCGCGGGCGCGGGGACCGTCGAAAGCCTGTCGGCCCGCCCCGGGCGGCCGGACGATCAAGGGTACTGCCCGCCGCGAGCCGATCGCAGCCGGATGCGCGGGGCCCCTCCCGCACCACCGGAGCACTCTTCACACGAATGCCCGACGGGCGCTCGTTCGGCCCAACCCGGGCCGGATGTCCCGGCCCCCGGGGAGGGGCTCGGGGAGTATGCCCTGTGCCGCGCGTCACAGCGGCTGTGCCGTGCGTCACGGCGCACGGTCACGCACATGCCCGGCCGCCCGGCCGGGAAGAGAGCGTCCGGGCCCCGGCAGGCGGCCGGTCCCGTTGTCGGAGCACACGTCAGTTTCCGTCGGCAGCAAGGAAGTTGAGAAGTCATGCAGGTCTGGCCCGGTACGCCCTACCCGCTCGGCGCCACCTACGACGGGGCCGGCACCAACTTCGCCGTGTTCTCCGAGAGCGCCGACCGGATCGAGCTGTGCCTGATCGCCGAGGACGGCTCCGAGACGGCCGTCGAGCTGCGCGAGACGGACGCCTTCGTCCGGCACGCCTACCTCCCGGGCGTCCAGCCCGGCCAGCGCTACGGCTTCCGCGTGCACGGCCCGTACAACCCCGGCCTGGGCCAGCGGCACAACAGCGCCAAGCTGCTGCTGGACCCGTACGCCAAAGCGATGAGCGGGCACATCGACTGGGACGAGTCGGTCTACGGCTACCACTTCGGCGCCCCCGAGCGCCGCAACGACCTGGACTCCGCCCCGCACACCATGCACTCGGTGGTGATCAACCCGTACTTCGACTGGGGCACCGACCGGCCGCCGCGCACCGACTACCACCGCACCGTCATCTACGAGGCCCACGTCAAGGGCCTGACCCGGCTGCACCCGGGCATCCCCGAGGAGATCCGCGGAACGTACGCGGGCCTGGCCCACCCGGCGGTGATCGAGCACCTGGCCAAGCTCGGCGTCACCGCGATCGAGCTGATGCCGGTGCACCAGTTCGTCCGCGACCACCGGCTGCGGGACCTCGGCCTCGCCAACTACTGGGGCTACAACACCGTCGGCTTCTTCGCCCCGCACTCCTCCTACTCCTCCAACGGCGACCGCGGCCAGCAGGTGCAGGAGTTCAAGTCCATGGTCAAGGCGCTGCACGCGGCCGGAATCGAGGTGATCCTGGACGTCGTCTACAACCACACCGCCGAGGGCAACCACCTGGGCCCGACGCTGTCGCTGCGCGGCCTGGACAACGTCTCCTACTACCGCCTCGCCCGCGACCAGCGCTTCTACGAGGACACCACCGGCACCGGCAACAGCCTGCTGATGCGCAGCCCCCACGTGCTCCAGCTGATCATGGACTCGCTGCGCTACTGGGTCACCGAGATGCACGTGGACGGCTTCCGCTTCGACCTCGCCGCCACCCTCGCCCGGCAGTTCCACGAGGTGGACCGGCTGTCCTCCTTCTTCGACCTGGTCCAGCAGGACCCGGTGGTCTCCCAGGCCAAGCTGATCGCCGAACCCTGGGACCTCGGCGAGGGCGGCTACCAGGTGGGCAACTTCCCCCCGCTGTGGACGGAGTGGAACGGCATGTACCGGGACACCGTGCGGGACCTGTGGCGCGGCGAGAACGCCACCCTCGCCGAGTTCGGCTCCCGGCTCACCGGCTCCGCCGACCTCTACCAGGACGACGGCCGCCGCCCGATCGCCTCGATCAACTTCGTGACCTGCCACGACGGTTTCACCCTGCGCGACCTGGTCTCGTACAACGAGAAGCACAACGAGGCCAACGGCGAGGACAACCGGGACGGCGAGTCCTTCAACCGCTCCTGGAACTGCGGCGTCGAGGGCCCCGCCGCCGACCCGGCCGTCGAGGAGCTGCGGGAGCGCCAGCAGCGCAACTTCATCGCCACCCTGATGCTCTCCCAGGGCGTGCCGATGCTCTCGCACGGCGACGAGCTCTGCCGCACCCAGCTGGGCAACAACAACGCCTACTGCCAGGACAACGAACTCACCTGGGTGCACTGGCCCGAGGGCGACGGGCCGCAGGCACGGCTGCTGGAGTTCACCCAGGGGATGATCTGGCTGCGCCGCGACCACCCGGTGTTCCGGCGGCGGCGGTTCTTCCACGGGCGGCCGGTGTCCGCCTCCGGCGGCTTCGACGACCTCACCGACATCGCCTGGTTCACCCCGACCGGGGAGGAGATGACCAAGCGCAACTGGGGCGCCAGCTACGCCAAGTCGCTGACCGTCTTCCTCAACGGCTACGCGATCTCCGAACCGGACCGGCGCGGCGGCCGGATCGTCGACGACTCCTTCCTGCTGATGTTCAACGCCCACTCCGAACCGCTGGAGTTCACCGTGCCCGCCGACCACGGGCAGGAGTGGCGGGTCGTCGTCGACACCGCCCGGCCCCGGCTGCCCGCCCCCGGCACGGGCGCCCGGGTCAAGGCGGGGGACGCCCTCTGGCTCACCGACCGCTCGCTGATGGTGCTGCAGCGGCCCGCCTAGGCCCTCTCTTTCGGATCACGTCGGACCAGTGGGCGTCGTTGGAGTGCGTGCATCGGCGGTGCGGAGGAGGGAGTCCATGCGGAGCATCGGCGACCGACGACAAGCCGGCGAGGTGCGTGCTCCGGCGGCGACCGCCTGGCGTGATCCGAAAGAGAGGGCCTAGGCACTCCGTCCCGTGCCGGCGGTGCCGCGGCGGCCGCCCGGGGGCGTGCCGGCGGTGCCGCGGCGCCCGGCCGGGCCGGTCGCCGAACGCGGCGCGGGCCCTTCGGACGGCCGGGGGCGGTCACCTGTTCGGGCCAGCAGCGGGTCTTGGCGGCGGCCTCCCCCGGGTACCTATGGAGCTATGACCCCCGCCGCCGAGCCCGCGCAGCCCCGCCCGGCCGCCACCGTCCCCTCGTCGTCGTACCGCCTCCAGCTCCAGCCCGGCTTCACCCTCCGCGACGCCACCGGCGCCGTCCCCTACCTGGCCGCCCTCGGCGTCTCCCACCTGCACCTGTCCCCGCTGCTGGAGGCCGTCCCCGGCTCCACCCACGGCTACGACACCGTCGACCACACCCGGATCAGCGAGCAGCTCGGCGGCGAGCCGGCGCTGCGCGAACTGGCCGCCGCCGCGCACCGCCACGGCCTGCGGCTGATCGCCGACGTGGTGCCCAACCACATGGCCGTGCCCGCCCCCGAACGGCTCAACCGGCCGCTGTGGCAGGTGCTCCGCGACGGTCCCGACTCGCCGTACGCACGCTGGTTCGACATCGACTGGACCGCCCAGGCCGGCCCCGCCGACGCCCCCGGGCGCGGCCGGGTGCTGCTGCCGCTGCTCGGCGACCGGCTCGGCGCCGTCCTGGACCAGCTCACCGTGGACGCCGCAGGGGCGCCTCCCGGCCGCCCGGCCGGCGGCGTGCTGCGCTACCACGAGCACGAGCTGCCGCTGCGCCCCGGCACCGAGGAGCTGCCGCTGCCCGAGCTGCTCGGCCGCCAGTGGTACCGGCTCGCCTGGTGGCGCCTGGCCCGCACCGAGCTCAACTACCGGCGCTTCTTCACCGTCAACGAGCTGATCGCCCTGCGGGCCGAGGACCCGGAGGTGTTCGCCGCCACCCACGCCGTCCTGCTCGGGCTGCACGCGGACGGCGTCCTGGACGGCTTCCGGATCGACCACCCGGACGGGCTCGCCGACCCGCGCGGCTACCTGCGGCGGCTGGCAGCGGCCACCGGCGGGGCACCGGGGACCACCGGCGGGGCGTACGTCGTGGTCGAGAAGATCCTCACCGGCGAGGAGCGGCTGCCCGAGGACTGGCCGGTGGCCGGCACCACCGGCTACGACGCGCTGCGCCGGATCGACGGCGTGCTCACCGACCACACGGGCGCCTGCCGGCTGGCCGGGGCCTACGAGTCCTTCCGGCACGGCGGCCCGGTCCGGGACCTCTGCGCGGACCCGCACCCCGCCGTCGCCGAGGCCCGGCGCGGGCGGGCCGACATGGCCGGGCCGGACGGCGAACTCGCCGCCGAGGTCGACCGGCTGGTGCGGATCGCGCTGCGGATCGGCGCCGCCGAGCCCGCGCACGCCGACCACTCGCCGGGGCAGCTGCGCGCCGCGCTCGGCCGGCTGCTCACCGGCTACCCGGCGTACCGGCCGTACGCCCGGCCCGGCGAGGCGGTCCCGGCCGCCTCGGCGGAGCAGCTGCGGGACGCCCTGGAGGGCTCCGCCGACCCGACAGACCGGCTGGTGGCCGCGCTCGCGCTCGGCGAACTGGGCCGGGGCGCCGACAAGGACGAGTTCTGCACCCGCTTCGCCCAGACCGCCGCCGCGGTGGCCGCCAAGGGCGTCGAGGACACCGCCTTCTACCGCTGGAACGCCCTGCCCGGCCTCAACGAGGTCGGCGGCGAGCCCGCCCGGCCCGGACTGCGCCCCGCGGACTTCCACGACTGGTGCCGCTACCTGGAACGCACCTGGCCGCACAGCATGACGGTGCTCTCCACCCACGACACCAAGCGCAGCGCCGACGCCCGGGCCCGGCTCGCCGTGCTCGCCGAGCGGCCGGACTCCTGGGCCGCCGAGGCCGCCGCCTGGTCCACCGCCGCCGGCCCCGGCTTCGACCCGGACGCCGACTGGCTGCTGTGGCACACCCTGGTCGCCGCCTGGCCGATCGACCCGGACCGGCTGGTCGCCGCCCTGCTCAAGTCCGCCCGCGAGGCCAAGCTCCACACCTCCTGGACCACCCCCGACCCCCGCTACGAGCGGGCCCTGGAGCAGCGCGCCCGCGCGGTCCACGCCAACCCCGGGCTGCTCCCCCGGATCGAGGGCGCCGTCCACGCCCTCGCCCCGTACGCCCGCGCCAACACCCTGGCCGCCGCGCTGCTGCACCTCACCGTGCCGGGCGTGCCGGACCTCTACCAGGGCAGCGAGGAGCCGCTGTACACCCTGGTCGACCCGGACAACCGGGGCGTGGTGGACTTCGGCGCGCTCGCCGTGCGGCTCACCGACGCGGCCGCGCCGCGCCCCGGCGACCTCGCCCGGGAGAAGCTGCACCTCACCACCACCGCGCTGCACCTGCGCCGCACCCGCCCGCTCGGCCCGTACCGGCCGCTGCACGCCGCGGGCCCCGCCGGTGACCACCTGCTGGCCTTCGCCCGGGGCGAGGACGTGATCACCGCCGTCACCCGGCTGCCGTACGGGCTGGAGCGGGCCGGCGGCTGGCGCGACACCGTGCTGGAGCTGCCGGCCGGCGGGCCCTGGACGGACGAGCTGACCGGGCGCGGCCTCCCGGCGGGCACGGTGCCGGTGGCGGAGCTGCTGGCGGCCCTGCCGGTGGCCCTGCTGACGAGGAGGGACTGATGCCGCGCTACCAGGTGTGGGCGCCCAACGCCGCCTCCCGCGTGCGGGTCGACGTCAACGGCTTCGCCTACGACCTGGCCCGCTGCCCGGACCAGGACGGCTGGTGGTCCGGCGAGGCCCCGGCGGGCGACTACGCCTTCCGGCTGGACGACGGCCCGCCGCTGCCCGACCCGCGCTCGGCCCGGCAGCCGCACGGCCCGGAGGGGCCCAGCCGCGCGGTGGACCACGCCGCGTTCCGCTGGTCGCGGCCCGGCCGGCGCGGCCGGGCGCTGCCCGGCGCGGTGCTGTACGAGCTGCACGTGGGCACCTTCACCGCCCGCGGCACCTTCGACGCCGCCGCCGAACGCCTGGACCACCTGGTCGAGTTGGGCGTGGACTTCGTCGAGCTGATGCCGGTCTGCCCGTTCCCCGGCCGGCACGGCTGGGGCTACGACGGGGTCTCGCTCTGGGCCGTCCACGAGCCCTACGGCGGGCCCGATGGGCTCAAGCGCTTCGTGGACGCCGCCCACCGCAAGGGCCTCGGGGTGGTGCTCGACGTGGTGCACAACCACCTCGGCCCGTCCGGCAACCACCTTCCCGCGTACGGCCCTTACTTCACCGACCGGCACCACACCCCGTGGGGCTCGGCGGTCAACCTGGACGCGCCCGGCTCGGACGAGGTGCGCGCCTACCTGATCGGCAGTGCGCTGGCCTGGCTGCGTGACTACCGGATCGACGGACTGCGGCTGGACGCCGTGCACGCCCTCGCGGACGACCGGGCCGTCCACTTCCTGGAGGAACTCTCCGCCGAGGTGGGGAGGTTGGCGGTCGCCACCAACCGGCCGCTGTTCCTGATCGCCGAGTCCGACCTCAACACCCCGGCCACCACCGCCCCGCCCGAGGCGGGCGGACAGGGCATCACCGCGCAGTGGAGCGACGACTTCCACCATGCCCTGCACTGCGCGCTCACCGGCGAATCCCAGGGCTACTACGGGGACTTCGCGCACGCGCCGCTCGCCGCCCTCGCCAGGACGCTCACCCGGGGGTTCTTCCACGACGGCACCTGGTCCTCGTTCCGCGGCCGCCGGCACGGACGCCCGTTCACCCCGCCCGGCAACGGCCACCGGCTGCTCGGCTACCTCCAGACCCACGACCAGGTCGGCAACCGGGCACTGGGGGACCGCGTCTCCACCAGCCTCTCCCCCGGCCGGCTCGCCTGCGGCGCGGCGCTGGTGCTCACCTCACCGTTCACCCCGATGCTCTTCATGGGCGAGGAGTGGGGCGCCGCCACCCCCTGGCAGTACTTCACCGACCACACCGACCCGGACCTCGCCGAGGCCGTCCGGCAGGGCCGGCGCCGGGAGTTCACCGGGCACGGCTGGGCCGCCGAGGCCGTCCCCGACCCCCAGGAGCCGGCCACCGTACTGCGCTCGGTCCTCGACTGGACCGAGCTCCGGCGCGCCCCCCATGCCGAACTGCTCACGTGGTACCGGACGTTGATCCGGCTGCGGCGCGAGCGCCCGGAGCTGTCCGACCCCGACCTCGGCGCGGTGCGCGCGGACTTCGACGAGGCGGCGGGCCGGCTGGTGGTGCACCGGGGGCCGTACCGGATCGCCGTCAACCTCGGGCCGGACGGGGCCGCGCTGCCGCTCGGGGCCACCGGGCGCGAGGTGGTGGCGGCCTTCGGGGCGGCGGAGCTGGAGGGGACGGCGGTGCGGCTGGCGGCGGACGCGGTGGCGGTCGTCGCCGTGCAGCCCGGCCGGACGCTCACCGGCGCGACGGGCTCACCGTAGCGGCCGGGCCCACCGGAACGGCCTGGCTCACCGGAGCGGCCGGGCTCACCGGAGGAAGGTGCCGATCCGCTCCCGGAGCGCCGGGGCGTCCAGGCCGTAGGCGGCCAGGTGCTCCGCGATCGAGCCGTAGTGCCGGTGCTCCTCGCGCGGCACCCCCAGGCCCAGCACCCGGTGCGGGCGGTCGGCGAGGGCCGCGTGCGCCTCGTTCGCGGAGGTGCCCGCCAGGTACGGCTCGACCAGCACCACGTCCGCCTGGTCGCCGAGCGCCGCGCGCAGCCCGGCGGCGTCGAAGGGGCGCACCGTCGTCGCGTACAGCACGGCGACGTCCAGGCCCTCGGTGGCCGCGAGCACCGCGTCCAGCATCGGCCCGACGGCGAGCACGGCTCCGCGCGAGCCGGACCGGACGGTGGTGAAGCGGCCCGGCTCGACCGGCACCGCGGCCGCGTTCCGGTGCTCCGAGAGCCGGACGTACACATTGCGGTCGCCGTCCGCGTAGGCGTGGCGCAGCAGTTGCTCGGCCTCGTCCGGGTGGCCGGGGACGTGGACCGTCCAGTCCGGCAGGGTGTCCAGCAGGGCGACGTCGCCCGGGGACATGTGGGTGCGGCCGCCGGCCGGCCAGTCGTACGAGCCCGCCGCGCTCACCAGCACGGCGCCGACGCCCTGGTGGACGAGGTCCAGCTTGACCTGTTCGAAGGGCCGCTCGATCAGGAAGCTGGCGAAGGTGTGGGCGATCGGACGCATCCCGGTGAGCGCCAGGCCGCCCGTCGCGCCGATCAGCAGCTGCTCGCGGATGCCGACGTTGACCACCCGGTCGGGGTGGCGCAGCTGTGCCGGGGCGAAGGCGGCGGCGGTGATGTCGGCGAGCACCACGGCCAGCCGGGGGTCCTCGTCCAGCAGGCGGGTGGTCAGGTCCACGAAGCGCTCGCGCATGGTGTCCATCGGTGAAGTTCCTCTCGGGGGCTCGGTCTTGGCCTGATCGGTCGCGGCCTGATCGGTCGTGGCGGGGCAGGTAGCGGCGGGGCGGGTCGTGGTGTCGGCGGGCGGGGGCTGCCGCCGGGTGCTCAGTGCTGCTCCTTGGGCTCGACCCGGGCGACCACCACGTGCGGGCGGCCCGGGTGCTCCGCGGTGTACGCGCGGTGCAGCGCCTCGTGGTCGCGCCCGTCCACCGTGGCGGTCGACCAGCCCTCGGCCGCGAAGCGCTGGGCGATGCCGCCCTGCCAGCCGTGCGTGGCCGAGGAGTTGTCGATCACCACCACGTTCAGCCGCTCCAGCCCGTAGGCCCCGGCGAAGGCCACCGCCTCGGCGTTGGAGCCCTCGTCGAACTCCGCGTCGCCGACCAGCACCCACACCGCCGGGTCGGTCAGGCCCTGCGCCCGCAGCCCGAGCGCGGTGCCGACGGCCAGCGGCAGGCCGTGTCCGAGCGAGCCGGAGGCGATCTCGACGCCCGCGAGCAGGGTGCGGTCCGGGTGGTGGCCGAGCGGCGAGTCGTAGCCGCCGAAGCTCGGCAGCACGGCCGGGTCGAGGAAGCCCTTGGCCGCCAGTACGGCGTAGTACGCCATCGGGCCGTGGCCCTTGGAGAGCAGGAAGCGGTCGCGGTCCTGGGCCTCCGCGGTGTCCGGGGTCACCCGCAGCACCCGGTCGTACAGCACCCAGAGCGCGTCCAGGGTGGAGGTGGCGGCCGGGCCGTGCTTCTCGGCGCCGGTCATCAGCGCCATCAGGGCGGGCAGGTCCTCGAACCGGGTGCCGGTCGCGTTCGTGGCGGTCGCGTTCGTGGCGGTCGCGTTCGTCGTCATGACCACGATGGTGCAACTTAAAGCCGACTTGAGGTCAAGCGACTACAGTGGGCTCCCATGACCGCCCACTCCGACGGCCGCCGGGCCCCCGGCCCGCACCACGGCGACCTGCTCACCATCGGCCAACTCGCCCGCCGCAGCGGCCTCGCCGCCTCCGCGCTGCGCTACTACGAGAGCCTCGACCTGATCCAGGCCACCCGCACCTCCGGCGGCCAGCGCCGCTACACCCGCGGCACGCTGCGCCGGATCGCCTTCATCCGGGCCGCCCAGCGGGTGGGCCTCTCCCTGGACGAGGCGAAGGTCGCCCTCGACCGCCTCCCCGAGCGCCCGGCCCCCAGCGGCACCGAGTGGGACCGGGTCGCCGCGTCCTGGCAGAGCCGGATCGACGAGCAGATCGCCGAACTCCAACGGCTCAAGGCCAAGCTCACCGGCTGCATCGGCTGCGGCTGCCTGTCCCTCTCCCGCTGCGCCCTCTACAACGCCGCCGACCGCGCCGGCGAGGCCGGCCCCGGCGCCCGCTACCTGCTCACCCGCGACCCGGACGGCGGACCCGAACCGGTCCCGCCGGGCGTGGAGACCTGCGGCACCCGCCCGGAGGGGCACTGAAAACCCTTTGCGCCGGGGCCGTTCGCCCGCCTACGGTGCGCCCGTGCTGCCCTTGGTGCTGACGGACGAGGAGTGGGACGCGGTCGTCCCCGACGAGACGGTGATGCGCCCCGGCGCCGAGGCGCTCTGCGCCCGGCTGGGCGTCGGGGGCCTGCCCCTGGAGCGCTTCCCGGAGGGCTCCGTGCCGGTCTACGCGGTCGGCGACGCGCTGGTGCTCAAGCTGTTCCCGGCCGCCTCCGCCCGGGACGGCATCGTCGAGGAGCGCGTGCTCACCCGCCTGGACGGCGCACTGCCGATCCCCACCCCGACCGTCCACGAGGCCGGCGAGTACGTCAACGGCTGGCGCCACGTCCTGATGTCCCGCCTGCCCGGCGAGGGCCTCGCCCCGGCCTGGCCGCGCATCCCGCCGCCCGACCGCGAGCGGATCGCCCGCCGCTGCGGCGAGGCGCTCGCCGCCCTGCACGCCCTCGACCCCGAGCCGCTCGCCGACGTCCTCGGCCCCGGCGACTGGCCGGCCTTCCTGGCCCGCCGGGCCGCCGGCGCGGTGGCCCGCCAGCGCGAACGCGGGCTGGCACGGGAGTGGCTGGAGCAGATCCCGGACTTCCTCGCCGCCGCCCCGCTCCCCGCCGCCCCCGGGCGCTCCCTGCTGCACACCGAGTTCATGCGCGAGCACCTGCTCACCGACCCGGCCGACGGCTGGCGCCTCACCGGCCTGATCGACTTCGAGCCCGCGATGATCGGCGACCCGGCCTACGACCTGGTCGCCGTCGGACTCTTCACCACCCGGGCCGACCCGCACCTGCTCGGCCACCTGCTGAACGCCTACGGCCGCCGCTTCGAGCCCCGGCTGCTGATGGCGTGCACCCTGCTCCACGTGTACAGCAACCTGCCGTGGTACCTGCGGGAGTTGAAGCCCTCGGCACGGACGCTGGACGCCCTCGCCGAGGAGTGGTTCGGGACCGCCTAGCCGCGCCCTACGGACGCGGGTCGGTGCGCAGCAGGCTGTACCGGACGACATCGCGCCACTCGCCGGCCCGGAAGGTCACCGCGCGCTGCACGCCCTCCCGGGTGAAGCCGAGCTTCTCCAGGACGCGCTGCTCGGCCAGGTTGCCCGCCTCGGTGTCCGCCTCCAGCCGCATCACCGGGGAGTGCGCGAACAGGTGGTCCACCAGCAGCCGTTGGGCCCGGGTGCCGATCCCGCGCCCGCGCACGTGCGGCAGCAGCTGCACGCCGATGCTCCAGTACGGGGCGGACGGCCGCACCCCGCTGCGGTTGGCGGCGACGAAGCCGCCGAACCTGCCCCCGACCTCGACCGCGAGCATCCACTGCCCCTCCTCCAGCAGCCCGCTCTCCAGCCACCGGCGGCGGTACCGCTGCGGATCGCGCCAGCCGTACCACTGGAACTCCCCCAGCATCTCCGGGTCGTTCACCAGTCCCTCGACCACGGGGAGGTCGGCCTCGGCCATCGGGCGCAGGGACACTGATTCTTCACTCATGCAGGCGCCAACGCCCGAGCGGACGCGACGGTTCCTCAACCGAGCGGCGGCCGGGGATCGGTGCGCGGCAGGCTGTGGATCGAGCGGGCGAGCCGGAATCCCACGTCGTCGATCCGCAGCGTCGGGTGGCTCCGGCGGCGGACGGAGGCGCGGCAGCTCCAGTGCTCGTCGAACCAGCCGCCGCCGCGCAGGACGCGGTACTCGCCGTACACCTCGGGGTCGTACCGGTCCCAGCACCACTCCCAGACGTTGCCGAGCAGGTCGTACAGCCCGTGGGCGTTCGGGCGCAGCCCGCCCACCTCGTGCGGGCGCTCGCCCGAGTTGCCGCGGTACCAGGCGATGTCGTCCAGCGGGCCGTAGCGCGGGCCGTCCGTGCCGGCGCGGCAGGCGTGTTCCCATTCGGCCTCGGTGGGCAGCCGGTAGCCGTCGGCGGCGCGGTCCCAGGAGACGTCCTCGCCGTCCGCCTCGTAGGCGGGCGCGAGGCCTTCGCGCCGGGACAGCTCGTTGCAGTGGCGGACGGCGTCCAGCCAGGAGACGCTGTGCGCGGGGCGGCGGTCGCCGGTCGCGCCCTCGTACTGCTCGCGGGTCACCGGACAGGCCGCCAGCCGGAACGGGGCGACGTCGACGGCCCAACTGCGCCGGGTGCGACGGTCGGAGAGGGTGACCCGGCCGGACGGTACGGTGATCATCCGCCGATCCTAGTGACCTGAGCGCGGCCGGGGTCCCGCGCCGGGTCAGAGGGCCGGCAGCGACAGCGCGAAGCCCGTGAGCACCGCCCAGCCGACCGGCACGGCCGCGCCGGCCGCCCAGGCGAAGCCCGCCGCCGGGCGGCCCCGCTCCCGGCCACCGGCCCGCTGGAAGCCGGCGGTCAGGCCGGCGATCGCGGCGACGGGCATGGCGAGGCAGGACAGGTAGACGGCCCCGTACCAGATCGGCACCACGGAGATCATCCCGAGGAACGCGAACGGGGCCGACACCAGCGCGACCACGACGCCGGCCGCCGTGCAGGCGACGCGGAGCCGCTTCGGGTCGGAGAAGAACGGCGGCACGGCACAGGCCACGACGCACACCAGCCCGGGCGCGGAGAGGATCGCCCCCACCGGCCCGTAGCCCGCCACCGCGAGGATCACCGGCAGCAGGAACGCCCCGATCCCCAGCCCGGACAGCCACCGGGCACTGACCGGCACCTCGACCATTCTTCCCCCCGCCTGCGGAACCGTTCGGTGCGGGGGAAGCTAGCACGCGCGGGCGGCGCGGGGCACAGCGGGCGGTCGCCGCCGGTCGGGCGGGCCGGACCGATAATGGACCGGACGATTCCGTGGGTGAGAGGTGGCGCATGGCCGGCAGGTTGCGGGTGCTGAGGAAGCAGAACCGGCTCAGCCTGGAGGCACTCGCCGAGCAGGTCGGCGTCACCAAGAGCTACCTCTCCAAGGTCGAGCGCGGCATCAGCGACCCCTCGATCTCGACGGCGCTCAAGCTGGCCCACGCCCTCAAGGTCGACGTCGGCCGGCTCTTCTCGGACGAGGTGGAGCCCGAGCTCGTCACCGTCGTCCGGGCCGGTGAGCGCACTCCCGTCGGCACCGGGGCGGGCTCCGGCGTCTCCCGTTACGAGGGCATCGCGACCGGGCTCAGCGGCAAGCGGATGGTGCCGTTCATGATGTACCCGCCGACCGAACCGGCGGACCCGCCGTTCAAGTCGCACACGGGCGAGGAGTTCTTCTTCGTCCACGCGGGCACCGCCGTGCTGGAGTTCCCCGAGCGGAGCGTCGAACTCGGCCCCGGGGACAGCGTGTACTTCAACTCGGCGCTGCCCCACCGCTGCCGGAGCACCGGGCCGGAGCCGGCCGAGATCCTCGTGGTCATCCACGACGATCCGGACGGCCCCTCGGACCGGGTTCCCACGCTGCCCTGACGGGCCCGGCGGGCCCGGGGCCGCCCTGAAGCCGTCCCCAGCCCGGCTTCAGGTCGGCCCCACGCCGCTGTCAGGCCTTCGGCCCGGCGCCGTCCGCCAGGGCGACCCCCGCCGCGGACAGCAGCGCGGACAGCTGCGCCGTCCGCGCCCCGTCCAGCGGCAGCAAGGGGTGCCGGGGCTCGCCGACGTCCAGGCCGCACAGGGCCAGGCCCGCCTTCACCGTGGTCGGCAGACCCCCGCCGAGCAGGAACTGCAGCACCGGCAGCTGCCGGTAGAACACCCGGCGGGCCGTGTCCGGGTCACCGGCGCGAACCGCCCGGTACAGGTCGAGGGTGAGCTCGGGGATGAGGCAGGGTGCCGCCGTGCACCAGCCGGCCGCGCCGGCCGCGAACGCCTCCAGGGCCAGCGGGTTGGAACCGTTGTAGAACGGCAGGGCGCCGTCGGAGAGCTGGGTGAGCCGGTGCATCCGCTGGATGTCGCCGCTGCTCTCCTTGACCATGGTGATGTTCTCCACCTGGTCGACCAGCCGGTGCATGAGTTCCGGGCGGAGGTCGACCCCGGCGGTGGCGGGGTTGTTGTAGATCATCAGCGGGATGCCGATCGCGTCGGCGATCTCGGTGTAGTGCCGGGTGATCTCGCGTTCGTCCAGCCGCCAGTACGAGAGCGGCAGCACCATCACCACGTCGGCGCCGGCCCGTTCGGCGAACCGGGCGCGGCGGACGGCGCTGCGGGTGGTGAGGTCGGCGATGCCGACGACGGTGGGCACCCGGCCGGCGACGGCCGCCACCGACGCCTCGGCGGCGGTGTACCACTCCTGGTCGTCGAGGTAGGCGCTCTCGCCGGTGGAGCCGAGCGGGGCGATGGCGTGGCAGCCGGAGCGGACCAGCCGGTCGATCAGCTCGGCGAGCCGGTCGAGGTCCGGGCCGCCGTCGGCCGCGGAGAACGGGGTCACCGGGTAGGCGATGATCCCTTCCAGGGTGGTCTCGGGCATCTCAGGAGTCCTTCCGGGTGACGAGGGCGTCGCCGTGGCCGGCCCGCAGGGCGCGGCGGGCGTAGTAGGCGAAGTTCGCCTGGCCGCGCTTGGGGGTGGAGATCCAGTCGTGCGCCTCCTTGGCGAGCGGTCCGGGGATCTCCTGGATCTTCCCGGCGGCCCCGGCGAGGAGCTGGAGCTCGGCGGCCCGCTCGAAGAGCAGGGCCAGGGTGCACGCCTCCTCGACGGTTCCGGTGGCGACCAGCTGGCCGTGGTGGGCGAGCAGGAGGGCGCGCTTGTCGCCGAGGGCGGCGGAGATGATCTCGCCCTCCTCGTTGCCGACCGGGATGCCGGGCCACTCGTCCAGGAAGGCGCAGTCGTCGTAGAGCGGGCACATGTCCATGTGCGAGACGACCAGCGGGGTCTCCAGCATCGAGAGCGCGGAGACGTGCAGCGGGTGGGTGTGGATGATGCAGTTGACGTCCGGGCGGGCCCGGTAGACCCAGCTGTGGAACCGGTTGGCCGGGTTGGCCATCCCGTCGCCCTCCAGGACGTGGAGGTCCTCGTCGACGAGGAGGAGGTTGTCCTCGGTGATCTCGTCGAAGCCCAGGCCCAGGCGCTGGGTGTAGTAGGTGCCCGGGCGTTCGGCCCGGGCGGTGATCTGGCCGGCCAGCCCGGAGTCGTGGCCGGCGTCGAACAGGATGCGGCAGGTCAGGGCCAGTTTCTGGCGCACCGTCCAGTCGTTGTCGGGGATCGCGGTCCGCATCCGCTGGTGGGCCAGGTCCACCAGGTCGGTCTTGCCCGTCTCGAACGTGTCGGCCATCGCCGTGGTTCTCCTTCGCTCTTCGGTCGGAGCGGTCCGCCGGGGCGCGGGGTGCGGCGCGCACCGGCGGGCCGCGGGCAGCGGCGACCCGCCCGGCGGCGCCGCGGAGCCCCGGGAAGACACGTCATTCACTTTAGGACACCTTGTGTCCTCGCGTCGACGGGTCACCCACCACCAGGACCCCGAAACGCGGAACGTAGCCCGTCCCGCGCGGGAAGTCGGCCGGGCCGACTTCCCGTGCGGGAGGCACCCCGCTATGCCCCGGCCTCCCGAAGGGTCACCGTGCACAGCCGCTTGGTGGCGCGGGTCAGGGCGACGTACAGGTCCCGTTCGCCCGCGGGCCGGGCGGCGACGATTCCGTCCGGGTCGACCACGACGGCCTCGTCGAACTCCAGGCCGCGCGCCTCCGACGCCGGGACCAGCCGGGCGTACCGCTCGACCCCGGCGGCCGCCAGTTCCGCCGTCCGGCCGTCCGCGCACACCACGCCGAGCAGCTCGCCCGGATGCGCGGCGGCCTGCGCCCGCAGCTCGCGCAGCAGCTCACCGGCGAGCCGCTCCGGCGCCACCGCGACGGACCGGGGCTCCTCGCCGTGCCGGATCGACCGGACCGGCGGCTGCCCCGGGGCGATCCGGCCGAGCAACTCCCCGGTGGTGGCCAGGATCTCCCGCGTGGTCCGGTAGCTGACGGTCAGTGTCCGCAGGTCGAAGCGGCGGCCGACGTGCGGGGCGAGCGCCTCGTGCCAGTCCCGTGCGGTCGCCGCCGGGCCCGCCTGCGCGAAGTCGCCGACCAGTGTCATCGACCGGCCCGGGCACCGGCGCAGAACCATCCGCCACTGCATCGCCGTCAGCTCCTGCGCCTCGTCGACGACGACGTGCCCGAAGGCCTGCTCGGGCGGCCCGTCGACCAGGCTCGCCGCCTCGTCGAGGAGCGGCACGTCGGCGTCGGCCCACGGCGCGCCGGGCGTGCGCAGCAGCGAAGCCCGCTCGTCGTCGCCGAGGTGCGGCAGGCGCGCGGCCAGTGCGTCGGCGTCGGCCAGCAGGGCGTCGACGACCTCGCCCGGCACGAGCCGCGGCCAGAGCTCCTCGACGGCCCGGTCCACGTACGCGTCGTCCAGGAGCGCGGCCCGGACGGCGTCGGCGTCGAACTCGTCGGCCCCCGTGGCGGGTTCGTCGTCGACGCCGAGCCTGCGCAGGTCCCGGGCCGCCATCCGGTCGAGGTCGATGCCGGTGAGCAGCGCGACCTCGGCGTCGATGCGCTCCAGCGCCTCGACCGTGCCGCGGGCCAGCGCGCCGGTCAGGGAGTCCACCAGCAGCTCCAGGAACAGCCGGCGCGCCCGGTTGTGGGCGAGGCCGCTCGCCTGCGCCGCCGCCCGCGCCCCGGCGACCTCCGCCTCCTCCAGGCGGACCCACTCCCGCCCGACCCGGACGGCGAAGTCCCCGCCCGGGGCCTGCCGCGAGCGGACCGACCCGGCCAGCGCGTCGGCCAGTTCGGCGCCGCCCTTGAGGCGCGCCGCCCCGAACCCGTCCACGGCGCCCGGCGCGACGCCGGCCAGCTCCTCGCACGTCGCCAGGACGACGTCGTTCTCCCCGAGCGAGGGCAGCACCTGGGAGATGTAGTCGAGGAACCGCGCGTTCGGACCCAGCACCAGCACACCGCGCTCGGCCGCCTTCGGGAACGCGTACAGCACGTACGCGGCGCGGTGCAGTGCCACCACCGTCTTTCCGGTGCCCGGGCCGCCCTGCACCACCGTCACCCCGCGGTGCGAGGAGCGGACGATCGCGTCCTGCTCGGTCTGGAGCGTGGCGACCGCCGTCCCCATCCGCCCGGTCCGCCGCTCCCGCAGCGCCGCCGCCAACGGGCCGTCCCCGACGACGTCCCCGGCGGCCGGCTCCGAACCGTCCAGCAGTTCGTCGCTCACCCCGACCACCGTGCGGCCGGTCAGGCTCAGATGGCGGCGCCGCCGCAGCCCCAGGGGGTGGACCGGCGTCGCCTCGTAGAAGGCCCGTGCCGCCTCCGCCCGCCAGTCCACCAGCAACGGCAGCTCGTCCTCGTCCCGTTGCAGCCCCAGCCGCCCGATCCGCAGCACCGTCCCGTCCGCCAGGTCGATCCGGCCGAAGACCAGCCCGCCCTCGGCGCCCTGCAGCCGGCGCACCTCGCCCGCCAGCCGCCCGGCCGCCACCTCCCGCTCGTACACCTCGCCCGCGCCGTCCGCCGCCGACGCGAGCACCCGCCCCAGCTGCTCCCGCGCCCCGGCGAGCCGCTCGTCGAACAGCTCGCCGATGACGGACACCTGCACCCGCTCCAGCTCCACCTGCTGTGCGGCGTTGTCGTGGATCTGCGACAAGGAAGAGCCCCCTCTCGATTCGACCCGCCACTATGCAGAGGAAATCCGGGGAAGTAAATGTTGACTTGTCCGGTTCGCATGTGGCCCTCGAATCCCGTACGGCACTTTTCCCGGCGGAATTCCGGCACGCCCCCGAGGCGCCTCTCCCCGCCCCGCGAAAACGCCCTTTCCCGGCCCGGGGCGGGGGTGCCGCCACGCGCCCGCCCGGGTCCGGAACACCTCTGCCGAACCGTGCCCCGGCGACCCCAACAGCCCACCGCGCAGCGGCTTTTGCGCCTCGCGCGCCCTCCTGCCGGACGGCCTACGCTCGGCGGCATGAACCGTACGATCCGCACCACCGAAGACGTCCTCGCCCTCCTCGACGGCCTTTTCCCGCCGGCCGAACCGTTCTGGGACCGGTTCTACGCGGACCGGTCCGCCGAGCGCCCGTTCTTCACGCCGAAACCGGACGAGAACCTGGCCTCCTACCTGGACCGCGGCCTGCTCGTCCCCGGCCGGGCGCTCGACCTCGGCTGCGGCGCCGGCCGCAACGCCGTCCACTTGGCCTCGCTCGGCTTCGAGGTGGACGCCGTCGACCTCTCCGCCACCGCCGTGGCCTGGGCCGAGGAGCGCGCCCGGGAGGCCGGCGCGGGCACCGGCCTGCGGTTCCACCGGGCGAGCATCTTCGAGGCCCGGCTCCCCCACGCCCACTACGACCTGGTCTACGACTCCGGCTGCCTGCACCACCTCCCGCCGCACCGCCGGGTCAGCTACCTGGCCCTGCTCGACCGGGTGCTGGCACCGGGCGGGCACTTCGCCGTCACCGCCTTCGCGGCCGGCGCGACGGGCTCCGAACGGACCGACGAGGAGCTCTACCGGCTCGGCGCCCTGGAGGGCGGCCTGGCGTACTCGCCGGACGAACTCCGCTCGCTGTTCCGCGAGTTCACTCCACTGGAGATCCGCCCGATGGCCGCCCAGGGCCCCGGTTCGACGCTGTTCGGCGTCCCCTTCCTCCTCACCGCGCTCTTCCGCCGGGCTCCCGGCCGCTGACCGGCCGCTGACCGGCCTCCCGCCCGGCGCCCCGCCCGGCGCCCCGGCCGCCGTCAGTCCCGCTCCCGTCCCACCGCCGCCTCGTACGCCAGCAGCGTGTCCACCACCAGGCGCCGCTGCGCCGGGTCGAGCGGCCCGAGGGCCGTGCGCCAGGCGACGGCCCCCGGGGCGAGCCAGGCCTCGATGGCGGGCAGCCGGGCGGGGGCGATCGCGACGATCCGGCGCCGGCGGTCGGCCTCGTCCTCGCGCCGTTCGAGGATGTCCTGCCGGCTGAGGTCGCCGACCATCAGGCTGACCGTGGTGGGGGCGACCTCCAGCCGGGCGGCGAGGTCGTTCACGCCCATCGGTCCGTCCAGCAGCAGGCAGGCCAGCAGCGACAGGTGACGGGGCGCCAGCGCGAGGCCGCGCAGCGGCTCGGGGACGGGGATCCGCTTGGCCCGCCCGACCAGCCGGGGCATCAGCAGCAGCATCGACCGCACCGCGTCGTCGAGCCCCTCCCCGGTCGACGACGGCGCGTTCGGCGATTCCCCTTCGGCCGTTGACATCGCACACCCCTCCCCAGTTACCTTTGATATCAAAGCTGTTTTATGTGCAAAGCGAACCCGTCAGCCCATGGTACGAACCGAGCCGAACGGAGCTCCACCATGCCGCACCTGAGCCTGCACATCCGCGAGGAGTCCCTCGACCCCGAGGTCGAGCGGGCCCTCATCGCCGGCCTCACCGAGGCCGTCACCTCCGTCTTCGGCGAACAGGTCCGCCCCCTGGTCGCGGTCGAGCTGATCGGGGTCCCCCAGCGCCGCCGGGGCATCGGCGGACTGCCGACCGAGGAGGTCGCACCGGTGGTCCTGCTGAGCCTGCGGGAGGCGGCCTACCACCTGCCGCAGGTGCCCGACGCGCCCGCCCGTCTGGTCGCGGCGGCCACCGCGGCGATCACCGGCGCGCTCGGCGAGGCCGTCGGACGGCAGACCGTGGTCACCCTCGACGGCGTCCCGGCGGGCCGCTCCGGGATCGGCGGCCGGGTCGCCTGACCGGGGCCGCCCCGCGGATCCGTCGCGCGGCGCCGCGCACCCGCCCCCACCAGCCCGGATGCGCCGTCCCGGCCAGCGCGCGGAGGAGGTCGCGCGCCCCTGGAACCCTCCGCGCCCCGCCCACCGCACCCCTCCGAGCCCGGTCACATTCACCCCATCAGCCCCACCAGTCCCAAAGGGAATCCGGGCCTCCGGCCGGAACCCGGCTTTGCGACCGGCGGTCCGGTGGCATAGGTTTCGAGCGCCGTCGACACACCATCGACCCTGACCGGCCATCAGTCACGGGGCGGACAGCGGGGCGAGGGGCCAGGCGGCCGCATGCACAGGGGAGGAGCTGCCATGCCGCGAGCCCGCGACCACGGGTCGACCGGGCGGCGGGGACGGACGGACGGCGCCGCGCACCAGCGGCCCACGGCCGGTGCGCGCCCGACCCCCGCCCACGCCACCGGACATCCGAGGAACCGTCAGTTGCGCACCACCAGAGTCGTCACCGCCACCGCCGCAGCCCTCGTCTGCCTGGGCGCCCTCAGCGCCTGCGGGCCGGACAACGGCAGCCAGGACGCCACCCCCGCCCTCCCCGCCGCCACCACCGGGCCCAGCGTCAACCCCAACAAGCCCAGCGGGTCCGACAAGGGCATCCCGGACAAGGCCTGGATGGACACCAAGAGCATCCCGATGGACGAGAGTTACCACTACACGCCGCTGGCGGCCAACGCCAAGCAGCTCTCCGGCCAGGTCCAGTTCAAGGGCATGGAGCTGTGCCGCGCCGCGGTCGCCAAGGACGACGAGCCGCTGTTCACCGGCACCGCCTCCGCCCGGGCCTCGGTCGGCTTCGGCGGGGACCGCTGGACGGCCGAGCAGACCCTGCTGTTCCACGGTGACCCGACCCGCAGCAGCGGCACCAAGCAGAGCACCAACCTGGCCGAGGGCCGTCTGACGGAGGCGCTCAAGTCCTGCGCCAAGACCGCGCCCGGCGCCACCGTGAAGGTCGACAGCGCCCCGGACGCGCCCTACTTCGCCGCCGTCCTGACCGTCCCGCAGGCCGACGGCAGCACTGTCACCCTGCACGAGTACGTGGTCAGCGACGGCGGTGCGGTCAGCGAACTGGCGGTCTGGGCCACCACCAAGGCCGGCGCCCAGCCCAAGGACGCCTGGAAGGCCCCCGAGGACAAGTACGTCGGCACCGGCATGACCGCGCCGATGTGCGAGGCCCTCCCGGGCTGCGACGGGCACTGACGCCCGACGGGCCCCGACACGCCGCGGACGGCCGGCACCGCCGGCACCGCCGGCGCCCGCGGCGCTCGCCGGCGCCCCGCAGACGGCAGCCCGGCCTGCGGGCCGGGCGGCCGGTCAGCCCCGCAGGACCGCCATTTCGACCTCCCGGCCGGCCCCGCCGCCGGGCACCGGCAGCACCACCCCGGACGGTTCGAAACCGGCCTTGCGGTACATCGCCTCGGCGCGGGGGTTGTCCTCGTGGACGAACAGCCGCACCCGCTCGATCCGGGGCTCGGTGAGCGACCACGCCCACTCCTGGACGGTCCGGATCAGGTCGAGCGCCAGCCCGGTGCCGCGCGCCGGCGGCCGGACGTAGACGCCGACCAGGTGCACCTGGTCGACCTCGACGACGTCGCCCTCCAGGGCCCCGCCCCCACCGGACCGCTCGACCACTCCGGTCATGGAGCCGAGCCAGGTCCCGTCCTCGGCCTGCGCGATGAACTGCGCCACGTGCGGGTCCGTCGCCGCCCGGGTCGTGCGGTCCTGCCAGAACTCGTCCGGCTTGGCGGCGGCCTGCTCGTGGGTCTCCAGGAAGGCCACGGCCGCGACCGGGTCCAGCAGCGCGTCCAGGCGGGTGTCCCTGAGCTGCTGCCACTCGTCGGTCCGCACTCGTCTGATGATCGTCGTACTGGTATTCATCGCGTGATGATGTCATCGGCACCGGAGGCCCGCGCAACCGAATTCGGCGCCTCCGACGGGCCGCTCAGGCCCGGGACCGCGCCAGCAGCCGCGCCAGCAGGGCCGCCGGCCCCTCCGGCAGGCTGCCGTGGACGAGTTCGGTGCGGTGCACCAGCCGGGGCGCGGCGATCGGCGCGTACCCGACCCCGGGTGCCGCCGCGAGCACCGGTTCGGGCAGCAGGGTGAGCCCGTGTCCGGCCGCCACCAGCGCGAGCAGTCCGTGCACGTCGGTGCCCTGGTAGCGGGTGGCGGGCCGGAAGCCGTCGACGCCCGTGGCCGCGCGCAGCCGGGCCGCCGTCGGGGTGAGATCGGGGGCGTCCAGCCAGCGGGCGGCGGAGAGGTCGGCGAGCGCGAGGCCGCCGCGGCCGGCCAGCGGGTGGCCGAGGGGCAGCGCGACGGCGACCGGCCGCTCGGCCACCGCGACGGTGCGCAGCGGGCCGACGTCGGGCAGCGGCAGCGGGTCGCTGGGCGCGGCCAGCCCGTCGATCAGGGCGAGGTCGACCTCGCCGGTGGCGACCTGGGCGGGCAGCACGTCCTGGGCGAGGACCCGGACCACCGGCTCCGTCAGCGGATGAGCCCGGCGCACCTCGCCCAGCGCACGCCCCAGGGTCGCCCCGACCGCCAGCGGGGTGGCTCCGAGCACCAGCCGGGCGCTCGGGGCGCCGGCCAGGCGCGCGACGTCGGCGCGCGCCGCCTCCAGCCGGACCAGCAGCGGTGCGGCGTGCTCCAGCAGCCGCCGCCCGGCCGCGGTCGGGCCGACCGGCCGGCGGGACAGCAGTGTCGTGCCGAGGTCCGCCTCCAGCGCGGCGATCTGCTGGGAGACCGCGGACTGGGTGTAGCCGAGCTCCCGCGCCGCCTCCGAGAAGGAGGCCAGGCGGGCGACGGTGACGAAGGTGCGCAGCTGTTGCGGGTCCACGGCGGTCATCAACCGATCTGATCGATACTTAAGGAATCATCGTTGGCGCTGATCTCGGATGCGGGGCCAGGATAGCCGCATGACCTACCTGACCCCCCGGATCGCCCTGGTCGGCGACCGCTCCCCCGCCGTCCGCTCGCACGCCCGGATCCCGGGCCTGCTGGCCGCCCTCGCCGAGCACGACCACCTCGTCCTGGACGCCTACTGGATCCCGACCGGGGACGCCGCCGCACCCGGCGCCCTGGACGGCTTCGACGCGGTCTGGCTGCTGCCCGGCAGCCCGTACCGCAGCGAGGCGGGCGCGCTGGCCGCCGTCCGGACCGCCCGCGAACGCGGCATCCCCTTCCTGGGCACCTGCGCCGGGTTCCAGCACGCGGTGCTGGAGTACGCCCGGAACGTCTGCGGCCTCGCCGGGGCCGTCCACGGCGAGGAGCACCCGGAGGCGGAGCAGCAGGTGATCGCCCCGCTGGCCTGCTCACTGGTCGGCCACGAGGGGGCCGTCGCGATCACCCCCGGGAGCCTCGCCGAGCGGGTCCTCGGCGCCACCCGCACCCAGGAGCGCTACCACTGCGCGTACGGCCTCAACGGCGCCTACCTGGACCGGCTGACCGCGCACGGCCTGCGGTTCAGCGGCGCGGACGCCTCGGGCGAGGTGCGGGTCCTGGAGCTGCCCGGACACCCGTTCTTCCTGGCCTCGCTGTTCCAGCCCGAGCTGTCCGGCGACGGCACCCGGGCACACCCCATGGTCCGCGCCCTGGCCCGCGCCGCCGTGGCGCACGCGGACTCCACGGCGGCGGCGACGAGCGCCTGACCCGACGCCGCGGCGGTGTCGACCACCCGGCCGGACCCCACGGGGACGGCGACGAGCCCCCGGCCCGCTGCGGCGGCCGCACCGGCGGCGGTCCCGGCCGGGGCGCCCCGAGCCCGCCTCACATCGGCAGCGACCGCAGCCGCACCGGCCCCTCCGGCCACCCGGCCCCCGGCGCCAGCGGCGCCCACATGGTGCGCAGCGGCATCTCCGCCAGCCGTCCCTCCGGCTGCTCCACCGTCACCCCCTCCGCCACCTCCCGGAATCCGAGCCCCCGGTAGAACGCGGCCAGCGGCGGTCGGCAGAACAGCAGCGCGTACCGGTGGCCGAGCGTGCGCGCGTGGTCGAGGGCGGCCCCGACCACGGCCCGCGCGAGGCCGCTGTGGCGCCGGTCGGGCGCGACGCAGACCCCGCCGACGCCCATGGCGGTCAGGTCGGTGCCGCCCACGGTGAGCGGCAGCGGCAGCAACCCGGTGTGGGCGACCAGTCGGCCGTCGGCGGCCCGGACACCGAAGTGGATCTCCTTGGGCAGGAAGGTCAGCCCGGTGTGGGCGACGCCGTACGGGTCCTCCCCGGGGCCGAGGATCTCCTCCTGCTCGACGCGGCCGTACTGCGCGAGCCGTTCGACCACCGGCGGCCCGGCGGGGTGCGGCCCGGGCGAGAAACGATCATCCATCCCGCCATGCTCTCCTCCTGCCAGGGCCTTTAACCAGTCCCTTCCCAGCCACTCGGTCCGACGGCCGTCCCGGTGCCGCGCCGCTGTGGCAGCATGCCCCTCATGCAGCAGCCCACCGACCAGGCGTCCGCCGACCAGTCGGCCGCCGACCTCGCCGCACCGCTGCCCGGCCCGCCGCTGCGCCTGCCCCGCCCGGTCCGCGCCCTCGCGCCGACCGCCCTGGTGCTGCTGGTCCTCGTCCCGCTCGCCGCCAACGACCCGGACGTCGGCCCGACCGCCTCGCCGGGGACCAACGCGGGCCTGATGGCGCTCGGCGCGCTCGCCCTGGCCCTGCGGCGCCGGCACCCGGCCGCGGTCGCCGCGGTCACCCTGCTGAGCGGCCAACTCCCGCTGGCCGTCGCCCTCTACGGGCTGGCCGCGCGGCGCGGCCGGACCGCGCCGGTGTACGTCCTGGCGGCGCTGGCCGGGCTGCGGCTGCTCGTCCCGTTCGACCTCGGGGACGTCGACGCCCCGTCCGAGCTCGCCAACCTGATCGAGGACCCGCTGGTCTTCTGCGCCGTGCCGCTCGCCCTCGGGCTGACCTCCCACCAGCGCGCCCGCACCGTCGCCGTGCTGGCCGAACGCAACCGGCTGCTCGGCGAGCGCAACCGGCTGCTGGAGGAGGCCCGCCGGCACGCCGAGG
This sequence comes from Kitasatospora sp. NPDC058048, assembly GCF_042885555.1. Classification (NCBI taxonomy): domain Bacteria; kingdom Bacillati; phylum Actinomycetota; class Actinomycetes; order Kitasatosporales; family Streptomycetaceae; genus Kitasatospora; species Kitasatospora sp. NPDC058048. The sequence goes on from NZ_JBHVRT010000028.1 coordinate 46,137, forward strand.
AGCGCGCGGTGGCCGCCGAACGCGCCCGGCTCGCGCGGGAGATGCACGACGTGGTGTCCAACCGGGTCTCGCTGATCACCCTGCACGCGGGCGCCGGGCAGGTCGCCCGGGCCGAGGACCCGGCCGCCGTCCGGGAGACCCTCGGCCTGATCCGCGCCCTCGGCCTCCAGGCGCTCACCGAACTGCGCGGCCTGCTGGGCGTGCTGACCACCTCCGCCGAACAGGCGCCCTCGCTGCGCGGGCTGCCCGCTCTGGTCGAGGAGTCCCGGCTGGCCGGACTGGCGGTCGGGCTGACCGTCAGCGGACCGGACGAGGGGCTGCCCGACCCGGTGCCCGCCGTGCAGTACGCGGCCTACCGGATCGTCCAGGAGGCGCTGACCAACGCGCACAAGCACGCCCCGGCCGCCGAGGTGGCCGTCACCGTCGAGGTCGCACCGGACGGGCTGCGCCTGACGGTGGTCAACTCCCCCGCCGCCGACGGGGGCGCCGACGGGGACGCCGAAGCCGCCGGCGGGCGGGCCGATCACCCGGAACTGCCCTCCGGCGGCCACGGCCTGCGCGGCATGCACACCCGGGCCGGCGACCTCGGCGGCACCCTGCACGCCGGGCCGACGCCCGAGGGCGGCTTCGCCGTCCGGGCCCGGCTGCCGCTCGGCGCCGCCTGAACGGAGCGGCGCTGCCCGAACCGGGCCTGCCCGGTGTCAGACCGTCGCGCGCCGCGCCAGCTCCGCCCAGACCTCGTCCACCCGCGCCTCCAGCTCAGCCAGGCCGCCGCCGTTGTCGATCACCAGGTCCGCGATCGCCAGCCGGTCCTCCCGCGAGGCCTGCGCGGCCATCCGGGCCCGGGCCTCCTCCTCGGCCATCCCGCGCAGCCGCACCAGCCGGTCCAGCCGCACCTCGTCGGCCGCGTCCACCACCACGACCAGGTCGTACAGCGGCGCCAGGCCGTTCTCGGCCAGCAGCGGCACGTCGTGCACCACGACCGCGTCCGGCGCGGCCGCCGCCTCCAGCTCGGCGGAGCGGGCCCGGACCAGCGGGTGGACGATCGCGTTCAGCGCCTTCAGCCGCTCCGGGTCGGCGAACACGACCGCCCCGAGCGCCGGACGGTCCAGCGCGCCGTCCTCCCGCAGCACCTGCGGTCCGAACTCGGCGGCCACGGCCGCCAGACCGTCCGTTCCGGGGGCGACCACCTCGCGGGCGATCACGTCCGAGTCCACGATCACCGCGCCGCGCGCGGCGAACAGCCGGGACACCTCGCTCTTGCCCGCGCCGATGCCACCCGTCAGTCCGATCTTCAGCATGGCGTCAGGCTACCGGCGCGGCACCGGGCCCGTCAGTACGGGCCACCGACGAGGAGCACCGTCGGCGCGGGCCGTCGGCGGGCGACGCCGTCGGCACGGGCCACCGACGGGCGACGCCGTCAGCCCAGCTCCAGGCTCTCGCCCTCCCCCAGCACCGTCAGCTCCGCGCCCGTGCCCGGCCCCTGCGGCCCGACCAGCCGGGTCTGCACCGCGAACCCGATCGGGCTGAGCACCGCCTCGTGCACCGGCACCGCCTGGCGCGGCCCGGCCTCCCGGACGTAGTCGATCACCTCGGAGGCCTTGCTCCAGGGCGCCGCGAGCGGCAGCAGCAGGGTGTCCACGGCGTGCGGCGGCACGGTGAACGCGTCACCGGGGTGGAACAGCCGGCCGTCGAAGAGGAAGCCGATGTTCTGCACCCGCGGGATGTCCGGGTGGATCTCCGCGTGCCACTCGCCGTGCACCGAGACGCCGAGCCCGCCGATCTCGAAGGCGTCGCCCTCGCCGACCGTCTCGATCCGCTGCGCCACGCCGTCCAGCTGGGCGGCGACGGCCCGGTTGGTCCACACCCGCAGGGCCGGGTCGGCCTCCAGCGCGGCGCGCAGCCGGGACTCCTCGAAGTGGTCCATGTGCTCGTGGGTGATCAGGACGGCGTCCGCCCCGGCCAGTGCGGCGGGGTCGGTGAACGATCCCGGATCGACGACGACGGTGGTACCGCCGTGCTCGACGCGTACGCAGGCGTGTCCGAACTTGGTGATTCGCATGAGAAAAACCATACAGCAATGCTGTACAGCCTTGCTGTATGAATTGCCGATAGACTTCTCCCATGCTCAGCGAAGCCCCGCACCCGGACACCCTGGAACTCGCCGCCGACCTGCGCGCCGCCCTCGGCACCCTGGTCCGCTCCCTGCGCACCGACGACGAACTGCCGCAGAACCAGGCCGCCGTCCTCGGCCTGCTGGTCCGCGACGAGCTCTCCTGCACCGTCGCCGAACTCGCCGCGCTCCAGCGGGTCCGCCATCAGTCGATGGCCCGCACCGTCGCGCTGATGACCGAGGCCGGGCTGGTCACCCAGCAGCCCCACCCCACCGACGGCCGCAAACTGCTGGTCGCCGCCACCGAGGCCGGCCGCGACGCGCTGCTCGACCAGCGCGCGCGCCGCGAACACCAGATCGCCACCGCCATCGAGTCCCGCCTCGACCCCGCCGAACAGGACCGGCTCCGCTCGGCGGTCGACCTGCTACGCCGGCTGGGCTGAACCCACCAGGCCCTTGGCCGCATCGTCCCCGGATCCGGCACTCTCCGACCCGGTCCCGGCGCGCGGCACCGGGAGCACCGCCGGCTCGATCTCCGGCAGGTCGACGTGCTCGCTCAGCCCGAACCGCCGGTGCAGCCGCCGCAGCGGGCCGGGCGCCCACCAGTTGAACTCGCCGAACAGGCTCATCGCGGCGGGCACCAGCAGGCAGCGCACCAGGGTGGCGTCCACCGCGACGGCGACGGCCAGCGCGATGCCCATCTGCTTGACCATCAGCATGTCCCCGAGCGCGAACCCGGCGAAGACGATCACCATCAGCAGCGCCGCCGAGGTGATGATCCGACCGCTGCGCTGCACGCCCAGCTCCACCGCCCGGACGCAGTCGTGCCCGCGCAGGGTCAGCTCCCTGATCCGGGCGAGCAGGAACACCTCGTAGTCCATCGACAGCCCGAAGGCGAAGGCGAAGACCAGGACCGGGATGAAGGTCTCCAGCCCGCCGGTCGGGCTGAACCCGAGCAGCCCGCTGAACCAGCCGTCCTGGAACACCAGGGTGAGCGCGCCGAGCGAGGCGCCCAGCGAGAGCAGGTTCATCAGCAGTGCCTTGACCGGCATCACCACCGAGCCGGTCATCAGGAAGAGCAGCACCAGGGTGCCGACCGCGACCAGCCCGAGCGCCCACGGTCCGCGCGAGAGCAGCTCGTCCTGGAAGTCCACCACCGAGGCCGCGCCGCCGGTGACGTAGGTGGTCAGCCCGCCGCGGTCGGCCCGCAGCTCCTCCACCACCTGCTTGGCCTGCCCGCCCTGCGGGTCCCCGTGCACCAGCACGTCGATCGTGGAGACCGCGTCGCCCACCGGCGACACCGCCCGCACCCCGCTCACCCCGGGCAGCTTGGCGACCACGTCGTCCGCGTACGCCTGCGCCACCGACGCCCCGCCCTCGACCACCACGGTGATCGGCGCGGCCGAGGCCTGCGGGAAGCGCTGGTCGATCGTCTCGGCGACCTGCCGCCCGGCCGAGGAGGCGGGCAGCACCGCGGCGCCGGAGCTGCGCATGTCGGCGTGGAGGAACGGCGCGCCGGCCGCCATCAGCAGCGCCACCGAGGCGAGGGTGACCGCCACCGCCCGCTTGCGCACCCGGCGCACGGTCCGGCTGAAGAACCCCTCGTCCGCCACGGGCGCGGCGGGTGTCTTGATCCGCGCGCCGGCGAAGCCGAGCAGTGCGGGGATCAGGGTCAGCGCGGCGGCGACGGCGATCACCACCACGCTCACCCCGGCGGCCGCCACCGCGCCGAGCACCGGGCTGGTGAAGACGAACAGTCCGGAGAGCGCGACGGCGACGGTCAGCCCGGAGAAGGCCACGGTGCGTCCGGCGGTCGCCGCGGTCCGTTCGACGGCGGCGGCGATGTCCGCGCCGTGGCCGCGTTCCTCGCGGAAACGATTCACCATGAGCAGCGCGTAGTCGATCGAGAGCCCGAGCCCCAGCACCGTGGCGATCGGCAGCACACTGGTGTCGATGTCCATGATCCGGCTGAAACCGAACATGGCCAGCAGCGCGCCGCCCACCGAGGCGACCGCCCCGATCACCGGCAGCGAGGCCGCCGCCAGCCCGCCGAAGACCAGCACCATGACGATCAGCGTGAGCGGCAGCGTCACTATCTCGCCGAACCGGGTGTCCTTCTCGGTCTGCTGCTTGACCTCCTGCTGGAGCACCAGGTCCCCGCCGACCGTGACGTGGGCGCCGCCCGCCCCGTTCAGCGCGCCGAGCCGCTCGGTGACGGCGTCGGTCTGGGCGGTGCTCGCGGTGTCGGCCATCCGCACGGTGACCAGGCTCGCCGTCCCGTCGGCGGAGCGCAGCGCGGCCGGCGCCGGGCCGGAGCCGTACGCGTCGAGTGCGGAGGAGACCCCGGGCAGGGCGGCGATCTCGGCGGTGGCCTTCTCGACGGCGGCCTTCACCGCCGGATCGTCCACCGGCCTGCCGTCCACCACGGCGGTCACGGTGCCCTTGGCCGGGTCGGCAGCGGCGACCACCGCGCTGCCCCGGTCGGCCTCGGCGCTGGCGGAGGAGGCCCCGGCCACCGAGCCCTCGAAGACGCGTCCCCCGATCAGGACCCCGACCACCAGGACGACGGCCCACAGGCCGAGTACCCAGCGACGGTGGCGGAAGCAGAACCGGCCGAGGGCCGCGAGCCGGCCGCCGACCACGGCGGTGGGGGCGGAGGCAGGGGCGGGGGCGGGGGCGGCGAAAAAGGGGTTTCGCATGAAGGAGCCTTTCGGGCAGCTCCCCTCAATCTAGGTGCAACCCGAACTCCGGCCTATAGGCGGGCAATGAGCCCCATCTCACACTTTCCTTCACATAAAACACACATAAGTCAAAGCGTGATAAGTCATGGCGAAAAACGAAATGGGCCCCACCCGGAAATCCGGGTGGGGCCCACCGTCTAGCTATCGGCTAGCGGGAAGCGAGAGCCTCAGCTCTGGCCACCGGCCAGCTTCTCGCGCAGAGCGGCCAGGGCCTCGTCGGAGGCCAGGGCGCCCGAGCCCTCGTCGCTGCTGGACGAGTAGGAACCACCGGCGGCAGCGGCGACGGCGTCGCCACCCTCCTCGGCGGCCTGGGCATCGGCCTCGCGGCTCTTGATGACCTGGGCCTGGTGCTGCTCGAAGCGGGTCTGCGCCTCGGCGTACTGGCGCTCCCACTCCTCGCGCTGCTTCTCGAAGCCGGGCAGCCAGTCGTTCGCCTCGGGGTCGAAGCCCTCCGGGTAGATGTAGTTGCCCTGGTCGTCGTACGAGGCGGCCATGCCGTACAGGGTCGGGTCGAACTCGACCTCGGCCGGGTTGGCACCCAGGGCCTCGTTGGCCTGCTTCAGCGACAGGCTGATGCGGCGACGCTCGAGGTCGATGTCGATGACCTTGACGAAGATCTCGTCGCCGACCTGGACGACCTGCTCCGGGATCTCGACGTGGCGCTCGGCCAGCTCGGAGATGTGGACCAGACCCTCGATGCCCTCGTCCACGCGGACGAACGCACCGAACGGAACCAGCTTGGTGACCTTACCCGGGACGACCTGACCGATCTGGTGGGTCCGGGCGAACTGCTGCCACGGGTCCTCCTGGGTCGCCTTCAGCGACAGGGAGACGCGCTCGCGGTCCATGTCAACGTCGAGAACCTCGACGGTGACCTCCTGGCCGACCTCGACAACCTCGGACGGGTGGTCGATGTGCTTCCAGGACAGCTCGGAGACGTGCACCAGGCCGTCGACGCCACCCAGGTCCACGAAGGCACCGAAGTTGACGATCGAGGAGACGACGCCGGAGCGCACCTGGCCCTTCTGCAGGGTGGTGAGGAAGGTCTGGCGGACCTCGCTCTGGGTCTGCTCCAGCCAGGCACGGCGGGACAGGACCACGTTGTTGCGGTTCTTGTCCAGCTCGATGATCTTGGCCTCGAGCTCCTTGCCCACGTAGGGCTGGAGGTCGCGGACGCGACGCATCTCGACCAGCGAGGCGGGGAGGAAGCCCCGGAGGCCGATGTCGAGGATGAGACCACCCTTGACGACCTCGATGACGGTACCGGTGACGATGCCGTCCTCTTCCTTGATCTTCTCGATCGTGCCCCAGGCACGCTCGTACTGAGCGCGCTTCTTGGACAGGATGAGACGACCCTCCTTGTCCTCCTTCTGGAGAACCAGGGCCTCGATGTTGTCACCGACGGCGACGACCTCGTGCGGGTCAACGTCGTGCTTGATCGAGAGCTCGCGGGACGGGATGACGCCCTCGGTCTTGTAACCGATGTCGAGGAGAACCTCGTCACGGTCGACCTTCACGATGACGCCCTCGACGATGTCGCCATCGTTGAAGTACTTGATGGTCTCGTCGATGGCGGCGAGGAAGGCCTCCGCGTCGCCGATGTCGTTGACCGCGACCTGCGGGGTGGTGCTGAGGGAGGAGTCGGTGGGGCTCGTCATTAGGAAAAGGGCTCCGGTACGGACATGAAAGTCGTAGGTAATGCCACGCGGAGGGCCCGTATCGCTCCCACCGAAAGCCGGACAGCCAAGAACACGGCACACCGGGATTCCCGTACAACGAGAACCGGCGTCCGTCTTGCGACCGTGGGGTCTTCGACAGATGCGAGCGCGACCTGCTCCGTCCGAGGCGCGCAGGCCCGCAGCGCAACTTGTAGCATACGGGGACGGCCAGGCACGGTCAATGCCGAAGGACGGCAAGACGGTGGAGCCCGGTACGGATCAGGCCATATCCTCCGAATGCGCGCCTTGCGGCGACACCCGAAGGGGCCACGTCCCCGGATGCCACCGCCAGGATCCGGACCCTGACGGGCCGGTTCGCGGCAGCGGCGCTTCCGCATTCCATACCCTACGCGATGGGCATTGTCACCGTGGCCACCACCCCCCAGTCGGACCTGCACGATCTTGACACCTCCCCCGCGCGGGCCGAGGAGGAGGACGGCGACGACGCGATCCGCCGCGAGGCCGGCACCGGGGAGAGCAGCCGCGCCAGCCGGCACTGGTGGGACCGCAACGCCGACGAGTACCAGGACGAACACGGCGAGTTCCTCGGCGACGACCGCTTCACCTGGTGCCCCGAAGGCCTGGACGAGGCCGACGCCCGCCTGCTCGGCGAGGTGGCCGGCCGGGACGTCCTGGAGATCGGCGCCGGCGCCGCCCAGTGCTCCCGCTGGCTCGCCGCCCGGGGCGCCCGGCCGGTCGCCCTGGACATCTCCTACCGCCAGCTCCAGCACTCCCGCCGGATCGACCTCGGCCGCGGCACCGACCCCGTCGCCGTCGTCCAGGCCGACGCCGCCGTCCTGCCCTTCGCCGACGCCTCCTTCGACCTCGCCTGCTCCGCCTACGGCGCCGTCCCGTTCAGCGCCGACACCACCGCGCTGATGCGCGAGGTCCACCGGGTCCTGCGGCCCGGCGGGCGCTGGGTGTTCTCGGTGACCCACCCGATCCGCTGGGCCTTCCCGGACGAGCCCGGCGTCGAGGGCCTCACCGCGGCGTCCTCCTACTTCGACCGCACCCCCTACGTCGAGCAGGACGAACAGGGCCACGCCACCTACGTCGAACACCACCGCACCCTCGGCGACCGGGTCCGCGAACTCGTCACCGCCGGCTTCCGGCTGGTGGACCTGGTCGAGCCCGAGTGGCCGGCCGGACTGGAACAGGAGTGGGGCGGCTGGTCCCCGCTGCGCGGGCGGCTGATCCCCGGCACGGCGATCTTCGTCACCGAGCGGGGCTGAGCCCCTCCATGAACCCGGCCTGGCGCGAACTGCCCGTCCGCACCGCTCTGCCCGCCCTGCACCGCGCGTTGGACGAACACGGCACCGCCGTCCTCGCCGCACCGCCCGGCACCGGCAAGACCACCCTGGTGCCGCTCGCCCTGGCCGGACTGCTCGATCCGGACGGTCCGGACGGGCCGGTGCGCCGGGTGCTGGTCGCCGAACCCCGCAGGCTCGCGGTACGGGCGGCCGCCCGGCGGATGGCCTGGCTGCTCGGCGAGCCGGTCGGCGGCCGGATCGGCCACACCGTGCGCGGCGAGCGCACGGCGGGCCCGGACACCGTGGTCGAAGTGGTCACCACCGGCGTGCTGCTGCAACGGCTCCAGCGCGACCAGGAACTGCCCGGCGTGGACGTGGTGGTGCTCGACGAATGCCACGAACGGCACCTGGACGCCGACACCGCGCTCGCCTTCCTGCTCGACGTCCGGACGGCGCTGCGACCCGAACTGCGGCTGGTCTGCGCCTCGGCCACCTCCGACACCGAGGCCTGGGCCGAACTGCTCGGCGGCGCGCCCGTGGTGGAGGCGCACGGGACGTCCCACCCGGTCGAGGTGGTCTGGGCGCCGCCGCCGCGCGCCGTCCGGCCCGCCCACGGCACCCGGGTGGACCCGGCCCTGCTCGGCCACGTCGCCTCGACCGTCCGGCGGGCCCTGCACGAGCGCGACGGCAACGTGCTCTGCTTCCTGCCCGGCGTCGGCGAGATCGCCCGGGTCGCCGGGCAACTGGGCGGCGTCACCGCCGAGGTGCTGCAACTGCACGGCCGCGCCCCGCAGGCCGTACAGGACGCCGCCCTCACCCCGTCCCCCGCACGGCGGGTCGTCCTCACCACCGCCGTCGCCGAGTCCAGCCTCACCGTGCCGGGCGTCCGGGTCGTGGTGGACGCCGGACTGGCCCGCGAACCCCGCACCGACCACGCCCGCGGACTGGCCGGACTGGTCACCGTCCGGGCCTCCCTCGCCGCCGCCCGCCAGCGCGCCGGCCGCGCCGGCCGCGAGGCCCCCGGCACCGTCTACCGCTGCTGGAACGAGGCCGAGGACGCCCTCGCCGCCCGCTTCCCCACCCCCGAGATCGCGCTCGCCGACCTCACCCCCTTCGCCCTCCAGGCCGCCTGCTGGGGCGACCCGGACGCCACCGGCCTCGCCCTGCCCGACACCCCGCCCGCCGGGGCGATGGCCGCCGCCCGACAGACCCTCCAGGCCCTCGGCGCCGTCTCCCCGGACGGGCGGGCCACGGCCCGCGGCGTCCGCCTCGCCCGCACCGGACTGCACCCCCGGCTCGGCCGCGCCCTCGTCGACGGCGCGGCGGCGGTCGGTGCGCGGCGGGCCGCCGAGGTGGTCGCGCTGCTCTCCGAGGAACCACCACGCGCGCTCGGCGACGACCTCGGCGCGGTCTGGCGCACCGTTCGCTCCTCCCGGGACCCCTACGCGGGCCGCTGGCGCGACGAGGTCCGCCGCCTCCTGCGCGGCACCGGCTCCGAGCCCGCCACCCAGCTCTCCGACGGCGCCGCCGCCGGCCTCGTCGTCGCCCTCGCCTTCCCCGAACGCATCGCCCGCGCCCGGGTCGACAAGCCCGCCCCCGGCGAGCGCAGCCCGTACCTGATGGCCTCCGGCACGGCCGCCGAACTCGCCCGCGGCACCACACTCGGCGCCGTGCCCTGGCTCGCCGTCGCAGTCGCCGACCGCCCGGCGGGCTCGCACTCGGCCCGGGTGCTGCACGCCGCGGCGCTGAACGAGGACACTGCTCTGGTCGCGGGTGCGGCGCTGCTGACCGCTCGCGAGGAGGTCCACTGGGACACCCGCCGCGGCGAAGTCGTCTCCCGCCGGGTCGAGTCGCTGGGCGCCATCGAGCTCGCGGAGAAGCCCCTCAACCGCCCCGACTCTTCACTCGTCCGGTCAGCCCTCCTCGAAGGCCTCACGCGCGAGGGCATCAGCACGCTGTTGAGCTTCCCGTCCAACCTCCGCGAGCGCCTGGCGTTCCTCCACGCCGCCATCGGAGACCCCTGGCCCAACGTCAGCGACGAGGCGCTGCTGGAACGCGCGGAGGAATGGCTGGAGCCCGAACTCTCCCGCGCCCGCCGCCGCTCCGACCTCGCGAGGATCGATACGACGGCCGCCCTCCAGAGGCTCCTCCCCTGGGCCACTGGCGAGGCCGGCCGCCTCGACGACCTCGCCCCCGAACGCATCACCGTGCCGTCCGGCTCGAAGATACGAGTCGACTACACCACCGAACGCCCGGTGCTGGCAGTCAAGTTGCAGGAACTCTTCGGCTGGACAGCGGCCCCCGCCCTGGCCGGCGGCCGCATACCGCTGACCATCCACCTGCTCTCCCCCGCCGGCCGCCCCGCCGCCGTCACCGGTGATCTGGAGAGCTTCTGGCGCGAGGGCTACCGCGCCGTCCGCGCCGACCTCAGGGGCCGCTACCCCCGCCACCCCTGGCCCGAGGACCCGACCACCGCAGAGCCCACCCGCCGCACCAACACTCGGAAGTAGCAACGGAAGACCCCACTACCCATCTGCCGGCAGTGGGATCTCGGGCAACTCGCACACTCGGCCCACTGAGTTGAACCCGCGATGCCGGGCCCCGGCCTCCGCCGGATCACAGTCGGAGCCAGGGCACCGCTCAGCAGCAGGAATCCGGGCTGTCGGTCATCAGGCCCATTGCGGCGAGCACCTCGGCATGGCCGAGGAAATGCAAGGCCACCTCCAGGCCACCGCCGTCTCCTTCGCCGGCAGCCATACCAATCGAGGACACGGCCCCACCGCCTCCCGTATGACCCAGCTCAAGCCCGTGCAGGGTGCAGAGCCGCTCGTGCGCCGCAGACAGGTACGCCGCCCAGTCGTCGTAGTCCGCGAGGTCCAGGCCGCTCAGTCGGCCCAGCCAGGCATCGACATGAGCCCGCAGAACAACCTCCGGCTCGCGGAAGTCGTGCACCCATCCACACCCCTGCCCGACGCTCTCGTCGGCTCGCAGAATCGGATGGAAGCCCTTCAGCCATGCATCGGCCGCTCCGACGTGGCTCTCGCACACGGTCACCGTCACCGCCGGGCCCGAACCGGCGACAGCCTCCTCAGCAGACTCGAACCCATCGACAACGACCACGGGGACCTCATCGCAACGATGAATGGCCCGCAAGACCTCATTCACTCGCAACTCCCTGACCGAACCAGTAAGCCGCGCAAGGCTAGAGCACACTCTCGCCACCCCGACGTACTTGGTACTTGCCGCCCAACGCAAGGAACGCGCCCGCATCCGCAGCGAGAAGGGCATCCGCTGGGTCGGGCGCCCCTCGACGCCGCAGCCCGACCGACCGCGAACCGCAGCCCCGGAGTGCCGAAAGGGACACGTTCACGAGAAGGACAGCGACAGAAGGACGACTCAGGAGGCGGACGGCTCGATCTCCCCCGCAAAGACGATGACCTGGTCGATGAGGCTCCGCCGCAGATGGACGACGTCCGTTCCCGCCAGGCGGGGGCCTCCGTCCGGCATGGTGAAGACCCACTGGTACCGGGCCCACTCGCCAGGCATGTCCACCGCCGAGCAGCGCGCCATCGTGCCGGTCCCCGCCGGGTGGCGCCGGATGTCCAGCACGAACCGCTCGACCGCCGCGATTCCTTCGCTGCGGCCCAACGGCCCCCAGAAGACCACGTCCGAGGTCAGGGCCTGGGAGAGCAGGGCCGTCACATAGCTGTCGTCCGAGGCGTTGAACGCGGAGATGAACGTGTCGATCGCGGAGCGTGCCGTCTCTTCCTGCATGCCCCAGTAATACCAGCCGTTGCGCGTGCGCTCGTCCCGCGAACCGCGTTCCGATCACCGTGGACCATCCCGGTCACAGCACTGGCGCACCACGGGGATCGCACCGGAGCGCCAGTCGGCCAGCCGCTTGCGGATGTTCGCCACCATCGGCAGCCCATCCGTTTCGGCCGGGGTGAACCACGCCACCCCGTGGGACTCGTCGGACACCCGCAACTCCCCGCCGAGAGGGCGTCCGAGGAGGCAGATGGAGAACTCCTGGCGGACCTCGCCGTCGTCGTAGGCGAAGACGTGGCGGGGGTCGGTGTACGTGCCGACGATCCCGGTGATCTCGACCTCGATGCCTGTCTCCTCGCGCGTCTCGCGGACACCGCACCCGGCGAGCGACTCGCCGCGCCGGACGACGAGCACGGGCGCGGCCTGCTCGTCGTCGACGAACTCGCCGAACGCTGGGGCTGCGAATCCCGCGCCTGCGGCGTCGGCAAGTACGTGTGGGCCCACGTCGCCTCTACTCCAACTCGTCTCCGCTGCGCAGGAAGTCGGCCCCGCCGACTTCCTGCGCACCCCCACAGCCCCGCCATGCGGAAGACCCGATCGTCGCCAAGCTCGCGAACCGGCCCGCAGGCGAGCGCCGGCACCGGATCCTGACTGCCACAGCAGCACCGGGGCGCAGCGAAGAATCTGCGCTAAATCCCGTTAGCTCGAAGACAAGTTGGGGTCTCGGTCGGGCCCGGTTGCGCCCCGGATTGTCGACGCGCGCGTGGACCGGAGGCGCGGTCGGGCCGACAATTCCCGCGTGCTCTCGCGGTTCGTGCACCAGAATGCCCGCATGGAAACGGACACCGTGGCGGAGCTGGTCACGCGGGCACTGGTGGCGGCGCGCGCCATCGCCACCTCGGACGACCCGGACGACCACGACGGCTGGGCCGAGTACGTATCGCTGCTGTGGCGGGCGGCCGCCGACGGGGCGGCGGCGCTGCCGCTCGGCCTGGAGCTGATCGCTTCGGCCGATCCGATCGAGCGCCGGGCGGGCTGCGACCTGTTGCGCGACACCAGCTATCACCACGAGGCGGTCCGCGCCGGGACGGCCACCGCGCTGGTCACCCTGGCACAGCGGGAGACCGAGGCCGGCGTGCTGCGGTCCCTGGCGCGCGCGATCGAGAAGACGTACGACCCGCGCGCCGTGCCCGTCCTCGTCGCCCTCGCCGAACATCCTGACGCCGAGGTCCGCGAGGAGGTGGCCCGCTCGTTCGCGGAGGTCCTCACCGGCCTGTCGGACGGACCGGACATCTGCGCCCTCGTCGGGCTGAGTCAGGACCCGGACCCGGAGGTCCGCAACTGGGCGACGTTCACCCTCGGCGTCCAGGCCGAGGTGGACAGCCCCGCGATCCGGGCCGCGCTCTGGGAGCGGACGGCAGACGAGCACACCGACACACGTACGGAGGCGATCCGCGGACTGGCCTGTCGGCACGACCCCCGCGCCGTGCCGTTCCTGGCCGAACTGGTCGACAACCCCGAGGGCGCCCACCTCCTCACGTTCAGCGCGGCCCCGACCACGGATGCCCTCGAACCGCTGCCGGCCCTCCCGGAGTACGAGCCCGGCGACGACTGGGTCACCGACGCCGTGAACGCCTGCAACCCGGCTCGGCGGGCCCGCCTGGACGCCTTCGCCTGGGAGCTGGTCTGCACGCTCGACCGGGTCCGTCCCGACCTGGGCGCCGCCGTCTCCATGGAACGCTTCGGCTGGGGCCGTTCCCTCGGCGTCGGCGCCGCCTTCGGGCCTTCGGGCTACGACATCGAGGCGCTGCTCGCCCGCGCGGACGGCAACCCCGAGCGCGCTGCCGAGCTGGTCGCGGCCGACCTGCCCGGTTCCCCTCCCGGTCCTCGGTCCCCGTGAGCGAACGCGAGCAGTGACGAGTGATTCCGACGATCCGGACCGGTCGGCGGCCTCGGTGGCGCACGCAGGAAGTCGGCCCCGCCGACTTCCTGCTCCCCAGCACCCCCGCCCCACCAGGGCGGGCCAATGAACGGTTCTGCGCAGCAGTGGAGTTGCCGGAAATGACCCCGGTGGTCCGCCTCGATCCCGGCACCGACCTGCACGGGGGTGCCTCGCCCTACGAGGGGCCTGCCGGCCTCAGCGGCGAGGACCGCCGGTTCGCCGCCGCGCAAACCGTCTGGGGGGCGGGTGGCATCCTGGCGTCGCTGCCGGGGCGCGCCACGTCAACCATCTCGGATTCCGGGCACCCCACACGCTGATCGCCGACGACGAGCACGAGGCGCGGGAGTTCACCGCCGAGCACGCCGCCGGCACGGTCGACGAGCCGGTCGACAAGCCGGTCGCCGAGGCGATCCCCCGCTACCTCTCCGACGTCCGACTGACCTTCGGCACCTTCGACTTCGCCGTCACCGCGGACGGCATGTGGCACTCCCGGAGTGCGACCCGAACGGGCAGTGGTCCTGGCAGCCGGCCGAGATCACCGACGAGATCGCGATCGCGACCAGGGTTGCACGGAGCGGTTCAGCAGCCGCCCGAGTTCGCCGAGCCCGAGCCTCCGGAGATCCACGGCGAGTAGGACGCCGGCGAGGGCTTGGGCCGCACGCTGCGCTTGGTGATCAGTTCGACCTCGACGCCGGCGGGGCCGAGCAGCACGGTCAGGGCCTCCCGCAGGCGCTCCGCGTCGGTGCCGGCGGGCGGCTTCCACACCACCTGCCCGCCGGTGAAGTCCAGCCGCCCGACGAGCGCCTTCTCGACCGGCGCGCGATCGCCCTCGTAGGGCTCCATGATGCTGTGCACCAGCCAGACGGCGGGCAGTTCGGTCAGCGGCCGCCAGTCGTCGGGGCGCCCGCCCCGGACCAGCCGGTAACGCTCCGCCGCCTCGGGCGGGGCGAACTCGATCCGGTGGACGGTGGTCACTTCCATCCGGGCGATCACCGGGACGGCAAGCAGGTACTCGACCCCCACGATCACCCCGACCACCGCGGCGACGGTGCCCCCGGTCGCGCCGAAGAGCCACAGGACGAACGCCACCGTGAACGTCGGCGCGAAGAGCACCAGCGGCGCCTTCAGCGCGCTCCCGACGGCCGTCAGGCAGTACAGCAGCGCACTGCGCCGGGTGCCGCCGCCCTCGCGCAGGACGATGTCGGTCGAGGCGGGGCCGGTGCGCAGGACATCATCCAGAGCCATGCCAGGAGCGTAGGACTGCCGAACAGGACCGGCCAGAGCCCTGACACGGCCAATGCACGCGATACCCGGCGCACCTGATGCACCATCAGTTCGAGGGTGCCGGGCCGGGGCAGCCTCACTCCAACCCGGGCGCCGTCCCGGAGGGCGAGGCCCACCAGGTCGAGGGTGTCGCGGTGACATAGCCCAGCGACTCGTACAGCGGTCTGCCCAGCTTCGAAGCGGTGAGCGTGGCCGGCAGGTCCGCCAGGTGGGCGAGGGCGCCGAGCATGACGGCCCGGCCCACGCCACGCGACCGGAACGCCGACGACGTACCGACCCAGTAGTGGCTGCCGACGCCGTCGGCCACGACGCTGACGCAGGCTCCCGCGGCCACGCCGTCGAGCGTGGCGACGAACACGTCCACGCCGGACTGTTCGATCAACGCCGTCGGGAACAGCTCGCCGGGTCGGTGGGGCTCGAACCCGTCCAGCTCGAAGCCCTCGATCACGACCCGCTCGGCCGCCTGGAGGTCCTCGGACTGCCGTACCCGGATCACGTCCAGCGCCGGTTCTCCGACGGGCCCGGGCTGGCGCAGCATGATCGGCATCTGCCAGTTGCGCATGCCGAGGTGGTTCAGGTCGGTCGAGCTGAACGGATCCTCGACGTTCACGGGGCCCGCGGCCCGGCGCGTCAGCTCGCTCACCTCGGCCAGTTCGCCCGGGTCGAGGTCGGGCTCCTGGATCAGGATCCGCAGTCCTGCACGCGCGTCGCCGTCGACCGCGACGAATCCGCGACGCCGGATCACCTCGTGTCCCCGGCAGAGGCCGGTGAGGGTCCAGTAGGCGGCGGAGTTCCGGGCTTGACGCATCGGCGCCTCGGCCAGGGACACGGGCTGGTCGGTCGACGTGGGTCCTGTTGTCATTGTGCCTACGGTAGTGGGGAATTGACCCATCCTGCCGGACCAATTCCCCGCGGGCCGACTGGGCCACTCTTCGAGCCCGGCCGCCCGGCGAGCCCGAGCGTCCCGGGGCCCGCGCTCATCGGGCGGCCCGACCTGCGGTTTTCCCGGTGCACGCCGCCCACCCGCGGGTGAACCAGCGGGGACAGCGTGGCGCGGGAGGTCCCGGCCGGCCCGATCGCGGCGACGATGCCGAGCGGCACCGCCGGCGGGCCCCCGCCGCGACGGCGAGCAGGATCGCGGGCAGGCGGAGGACGCCGAGCAGCCCCGGAGGGACGAGGGCCGGGAGGGCCTGATCGAGCGCCGGGTGCCCGCGCTCGCGACGCGAGTCGCCGTCCTCGGGCAGGACGGGGCCGGTGGTGGAGGGGGTGGTCCGCAGGATGCCTTCCGGGGCCGCGGCCCGAAGCTCAGGACCGCCGACCGCTTCCGGTCAGGGTGCCGGGGTGGCGGAACGGGCCCGGACACTCGCGTGCCCGGGCCCGTGCGACAGCGGTGCCGTCAGTGCGCGGCGGCCTCCCAGTTGGGGCCGACGCCGACCGAGACGTCCAGCGGGGCGCGCAGCGGGTAGGCGCCCGCCATCTGCTCGCGGACGACGGTCTCGACCTGCTCGCGCTCGCCCGGGGCCAGCTCCAGCACGATTTCGTCGTGCACCTGGAGCAGCATCCGGGAGGTGAGGCCGGCCGCGCGCAGCGCTTCGTCGACCCTGAGCATGGCGATCTTGACGATGTCGGCGGCCGAGCCCTGGATCGGGGCGTTGAGGGCCATCCGCTCGGCCATCTCGCGGCGCTGGCGGTTGTCGCTGTTGAGGTCCGGCAGGTAGCGGCGGCGGCCGAGCAGGGTCTCGGTGTAGCCCGTCGCCCGGGCCTCGTCGACGACCCGGCGCAGGTAGTCCCGCACGCCGCCGAAGCGCTCGAAGTAGGTGTCCATCAGGCCCTGGGCCTCGGCGGGCTTGATGCCGAGCTGCTGCGAGAGCCCGTACGCGGAGAGTCCGTACGCCAGGCCGTAGGACATCGCCTTGATCTTGCGGCGCATCTCGGCGTCCACCGCGGCGCGCGGCACCTCGAAGACCTGGGAGGCGACGGTGTTGTGCAGGTCCTCGCCGGAGGCGAAGGCCTGCAGCAGCGCCTCGTCCTCGGACAGGTGGGCCATGATCCGCAGTTCGATCTGGGAGTAGTCGGCGGTGAGCAGCGACTCGTAGCCCTCGCCGACGACGAAGGCGCGGCGGATCGCCCGGCCCTCCTCGGTGCGGACCGGGATGTTCTGCAGGTTCGGGTCCTGCGAGGAGAGCCGGCCGGTGGCGGCGACCATCTGGTTGAAGGTGGTGTGGATCCGGCCCTTGGGCGAGACGGTCTTGAGCAGGCCCTCGACGGTGGTGCGCAGCTTGGCCTGGTCGCGGTGGCGCAGCAGGATGACCGGCAGTTCGTTGTCGGTCTGGGTGGCCAGCCAGGTGAGCGCGTCGGCGTCGGTGGTGTAGCCGGTCTTGATCTTCTTGGTCTTGGGGAGCGCGAGCTCGCCGAAGAGGATCTCCTGGAGCTGCTTGGGCGAGCCGAGGTTGAACTCGTGCCCGGCGGCGGCGTGCGCCTCCTCCACCACGCGCTGGATCTCGGTGGCGAACTGGGCCTCCAGGCCGGTGAGCCACTCGCGGTCGGCGGCGATGCCGTAGCGCTCCATCCGGGCCAGCAGGGCGGCGATGGGCAGTTCCATGTCGTGCATCAGCTCGGCGGCGCCGACCTCGCCGAGGCGGGTGTCGAAGAGCGCGGCGAGGTCGAGCACGGCGCGGGCCTGGAGCATCAGCGACCGGGCGGCGGCCGTCTCGTCCTCCTCCGGTGCGTCGAAGGAGAGTTGGCCGCTCTCGGTGGCGGGGGCCGGGGTGAGCGAGCGGGCCAGGTACTCCTCGGCGAGCACCTCCAGGGTGAAGGTGCGGCGGCCGGGCTTCTCCAGGTAGGCGGCGAGCGCGGTGTCGGCGACGACGCCCTCGATGGTCCAGCCGCGCTCGGCGAAGGCCCGCATGACCTGCTTGGCGATGTGCAGGGCCTTGGGGGCGCCGGCGTCGGCGAGCCAGGCGGCGAAGGCCCGCTCGTCCTCCTCGGCGAGCAGCGCCGGGTCGAACCAGGCGGCCGTCTCTCCGGCGGCGAGCGCCACTTCGGTGACCTCGCCGGCGCCGAGCGCCCACTGGTAGACGGCGGCGAGCGCGACGGTGGTCTTGCCGTCGGAGGCGTGCTCGGCGAGCCAGGCGGCCAGGGTGCCGGGGTCGGTGAGGAGTTCGCCGTCCACCTCGACGCCGGGGGCGAGTTCGGCTTCGGCGGCATCCGAGCCGGTGGTCGGGTCGATGCCGAAGACGCGGTCGCGGAAGTTGGCGTTGCGGAACTCCAGCGACTCCATCAGGGAGCCGACGGCGTCCTTGTCGAACGGCTTGCGGTCCAGGTCGGTGACGCCGAGCGGGAGTTCGACGTCGCGGACCAGCTCGGTGAGCACCCGGTTGCGCTTGACCGAGTCGAGGTGGTCGCGCAGCTTCTCGCCGATCTTGCCCTTGACCTCGTCGGCGCGGGCGACGAGTTCGTCGAAGGAGCCGAACTGGTTGACCCACTTGGCGGCGGTCTTCTCGCCGACGCCGGGGATGCCGGGGAGGTTGTCGGACGGGTCGCCGCGCAGCGCGGCGAGGTCCGGGTACTGGCGCGGGGTGACGCCGTACTTCTCGGCGACCTTCTCCGGGGTGTAGCGGGTGAGCTCGGAGACGCCCTTGGTCGGGTAGAGCACGGTGACGTGGTCGGTGACCAGCTGGAGCGAGTCGCGGTCGCCGGTGACGATGTCGACGTCGTAGCCGGCCGCCTCGGCGGCGGTGGCCAGGGTGGCGATGATGTCGTCGGCCTCGAAGCCCTCGGCCGTCAGCCGGGGGACGTGCATGGCGTCGAGCAGTTCGCCGATCAGGCCGACCTGGCTGCGGAACTCGTCCGGCGTCTTGGCGCGGTTGGCCTTGTAGTCGGGGAACTCGACGGAGCGGAAGGTCTGCCGGGAGAGGTCGAAGGCGACGGCGAGGTGGGTGGGCTGCTCGTCCCGGACGGTGTTGGCGAGCATCGAGGCGAAGCCGTAGACCGCGTTGGTGGGCTGGCCGGTGGAGGTGTTGAAGTTCTCCACGGGCAGGGCGTAGAAGGCCCGGTAGGCCATCGAGTGCCCGTCGAGCAGCATCAGCCGGGGCCGCGGGCCGGCCCCGCCGCCACCCGTCGCGCCCTTGTCCGTACTCTGCGTAGCCACGTCAACGTCCGTTCCTGCCGATTCCACTACCGGCCACCGATCCTATGGCCCGGCACCGACAAAAAGGACGCCGCGCCGGTTCGACCACAGCTGCTACCTATGAGTAGGACGGTCGTACGATCACAGGCGGCACATCCCCCCAGCAGATCCCAGCGGCAGGAGTTCCCCCATGACCGATGCGGCCCCCGGCACCGCACCCCTCGACGCCCCCGACACCACTCCCGGCACCGCCCCCGTCCTGAACGTCCCGCAGGACGTGCTGGACCACTTCGCCAAGCTCGGCGTGAACCCGGAGACCTTCTCGGGCGGCCACCTCGGCGACAAGCTCGGCATCCGGATCGTCGAGGCCTCCGGCGACCGCGTGGTCGGCACCATGCCGGTGGAGGGCAACCAGCAGCCGTACGGGCTGCTGCACGGCGGCGCGTCGGCGGCGCTGGCCGAGACGCTGGGCTCGATCGGGGCGATGCTGCACGCCGGTCCCGGCCGGTACGCGGTCGGTGTGGACCTCAACGCGACCCACCACCGCTCGGCCACCTCCGGGCTGGTGACCGGGGTGGCGACGGCCGTGTTCAAGGGCCGCACCGCGGCCACCTACGAGATCGCGATCACCGACGACACCGGCCGGCGGATCACCAGCTGCCGACTGACCTGCATGCTGCGCGACCTCTGACGGCGGCTCCGACCGCGCCGTCCCGCCCGACAACGTCCCTACCGGACCGGCGAGTTCACTCCGGACAACATCAAGTCCCTTTTCCGCCCCCTTGTTTGACCTTCCGCCACCCTGGGCAGGCGTTGGTCTGGACAAGGGGGCCTTCGCATGTCCGGGCGCGGTCGGCGCAAACCCGCCCCTGTAACGCTGCGTAACAAGTAGGAAATCCGATCAATTGCCGGTTCCGAGGCCCGCGGGCGCCCCGGGATCATCCGGTCGCGCCCTCCTTGTCCGAAATCCGGACGCTCAAGGTCGAAAGCAGGGCATCGGACACAGGTGTCCGATTATCGGCGCTGCCAGCTGCAACCCCCATTTCTGGGCCTTACATCGCCCTACCAGCGCGTAAACGCCCGGCATCGCGGGATCGATCGAGCCAGAACGACCACATCGTGAGACAAATGCTCCGTGTGCTCATAACAAGAGAATCACAGCCTGCCCTCAGCACTGCCCGAGCCGCCCAACGGCATCTAGAGTCACGGCCAGTCACCGCGCCATTCGATTGGGCCAGGCCCTCCGCGCACTCCGGCTCCCGCCATTCAGGCGCGGGCGCCTCCTGAACCGAAGGGGACCCTCGTGCGTCATCGTTCAGCAGTTGTCGTGAGCATTGCCGTGATCGGCGCCCTCAGCCTCAGCGCCTGCGGCTCCCGCGGAGAGAAGAAGGCCGACGGCGGCACCTCCAACTCCGGCTCCACCACCGTCGTCATCGGCGTCGACGCCCCGCTCACCGGCGACCTCTCCGCCCTCGGCCTCGGCATCCGCAACTCCGTCGACCTCGCGATCAAGAAGGCCAACGAGGCCAACGAGGTCCCCGGCGTCAAGTTCGAGATCAAGGCCCTGGACGACACCGGCAAGCCCGCCCCCGGCCAGCAGAACGCCACCCAGCTGGTCGGCGACTCCAAGGTCCTCGGCGTCGTCGGCCCGCTCAACTCCAGCGTGGCCCAGTCGATGCAGCAGATCTTCGACGACGCCTCCCTGGTCGAGGTCTCCCCCGCCAACACCGGCGTCGCCCTCAGCCAGGGCGAGAAGTGGGCCAGCGGCGAGAAGAAGCGCCCGTTCACGTCCTACTTCCGCACCGCCACCACCGACGCCGTCCAGGGCCCGTTCGCCGCCCAGTTCCTCTACACCGACGCCAAGAAGACCAAGGTCTTCCTGATCGACGACCAGAAGACCTACGGCGCGGGCCTGGCCGGCACCTTCAAGGGCGAGTTCACCAAGCTCGGCGGCCAGCTGGTCGGCGAGGAGCACGTCAACCCCGACGACCGCGACTTCGCCGCCATCGTCACCAAGGTCAGGAGCTCCGGCGCCGAGGCCGTCTACTACGGCGGCGAGTACCCCGCGGCCGGCCCGCTCTCCCTCCAGCTCAAGGAGGCCGGCGTCAACATCCCGCTGATGGGCGGCGACGGCATCCAGAGCGGCGACTTCATCAAGCTCAACCCCAAGAGCCAGGGCGACTACGCCACCGCCGTCGGCCTGCCCGTCGAATCCCTCGACACCGCCAAGAAGTTCATCGCCGACTACAAGACCGCCGGCTACAAGGACGCCTACGAGACCTACGGCGGCTACTCCTACGACAGCGCCTGGGCCATCATCCAGGGCGTCAAGCAGGCCGTGAAGGACAACAACGGCAAGGTCCCCGACCGCAAGGCCGTCCGCGACGCCGTCCAGAAGGTCAGCTTCGACGGCGTGACCGGCAAGGTCTCCTTCGACGAGTTCGGCGACACCACCAACAAGCAGCTCACCGTCTACACCGTCAAGGACGGCAAGTGGGCCGTGGAGAAGTCCGGCACCTTCAAGGGCTGACGCCCAGTCACCACCAGCACCACCAGCGCCACTTCACCACCACCGCGCGCGGGGGCGCCACGAGTGCCCCCGCGCGCACCCACATCCACCACCCACGCGGACACCCCCGAACGCACTACGGAGGCCCAGCGGTGCACGACCTACCGCAGCAGCTGGCCAACGGCCTGATCCTCGGCGCCCTCTACGGACTCGTCGCGATCGGCTACACGATGGTCTACGGCATCGTCCAGCTCATCAACTTCGCCCACGGCGAGATCGTCATGGTCGGCGGCTTCGGCGCCCTGACCGCCTACCTCGCCCTCCCCGGCGGCACCACCCTGTGGCTGGCCCTGCCGCTCATGCTGATCGCCGGCATCCTGGTCTCCACCCTCACCGCCGTCGCCGCCGAGCGCTTCGCCTACCGCCCCCTGCGCAACGCCCCCCGACTGGCCCCGCTGATCACCGCGATCGGGCTGTCCATCTTCCTCCAGCAGCTCGTCTTCTCCTTCTACCCGGACGCCAAGAAGGCCCGGGTCTTCCCCAAGCTCCCCGGCGACCCGTTCAGCCTCGGCTCCGTCACCATCCAGCGCAGCGACCTCTTCCTGATCATCGCCGCCCCGCTGTGCATGCTCGCCCTCGGCTGGTTCGTCACCCGCACCCGCTCCGGACGCGCCATGCAGGCCACCAGCCAGGACCCGGACACCGCCAAGCTGATGGGCATCGACACCGACCGCATCATCGTCATGGCCTTCGCCATCGGCGCCGCGTTCGCCGCCGTCGCCGCCGTCGCCTACGGGCTGCGCAGCGGCCAGGTCGACTTCCGGATGGGCTTCATCCTCGGCCTCAAGGCCTTCACCGCCGCCGTCCTCGGCGGCATCGGCAACATCTACGGCGCCATGCTCGGCGGCCTCGCCCTCGGCCTCGCCGAAGCCCTCGCCACCGGGTACATCCAGCACCTGCCCGGCATGCACCTCTTCGGAGGCGGCGCCTGGAAGGACGTCTGGGCGTTCGTACTCCTCATCCTCGTGCTCCTGATCCGGCCCCAGGGCCTGCTCGGCGAGCGCGTCGCGGACAGGGCGTGACCACCATGACCACCACCCGCACCGAAACGACCCCGGTCATCCCGCTGCCGGCCCGCGCCGCCGCCGCCGTCACCGCACTCGGCGCCCTCGCCACCGCCGCCTCCGCCGCCATGTCCTGGACCTGGACCTCCGACTTCCCCGGCGACCTCACGTACTACGGCTCCCCGGCCGGCCTCCAGTGGCTCGCCCTCGCCGCCGGGCTGCTCGCCCTCGTCCTGCTGCTCGCCGCCCAGGGCGTCCCCGGACTGCGCTGGGCCGCCCCCACCCGCAGCAACAACGCCGTCCTGTTCGCCGCCACCGGCGCCCTCGCCGTCGCCGTCTACGCGGTCGCCGCCGTCTCCGCCGAACTCGGCGGCCTCGCCAACCTCGAACCCGGCGGCTGGGTGCTCGCCGCGGGCGGCCTGCTCGCCGTCCTCGGCGCCCTCGCCCTGCCGCTCGACCGCCGCACCGCCGTCCCGCTGCGGATCCTCGACAAGCGCCTCTTCCTGCTCGTCCCGGTCGCCCCCGCCGCCTGGTTCGGCGCCCACGCCGTCCCCACGGACAAGCCGGTCGCCCCGGTCCTGACCGCCCTCGCCGGCGGCCTCGCCATCGCCGCCGGCGCCGTCCTGCTGCTCCAGCTCGGCCACCTCGCCAACAGCGCACTGCGGCTGGGCCGGATCGACCGCCCGCTGGCCGCAGCGCGGGAGCTCCCCTCCTGGGCCGAGGTGCTGCTGATCGTCCTCGCCTTCGGCACCGGACTGTTCGCGATCACCTTCGGCATCGACACCGAGTACGGCGAACTCTTCACCGGCTACCTGCTGTTCGTCGCCTTCGCCGTCCCCGCCCTGGCCAAGTCCGGCCTGCTCGCCCGGCTGCGCGCGCTGACCGTCAAGCACCGCCCGGTCACCACCGGCGCCGCCTTCGCCGCCGCCGCCGGCTTCCCGTTCACCCAGACCAGCGACCAGTACACCTCGGTCGCCACCAACATCCTGATCTTCGCCACCGTCGCCCTCGGCCTCAACATCGTCGTCGGCCTGGCCGGCCTGCTCGACCTCGGGTACGTCGCCTTCCTCGGCGTCGGCGCCTACGCCGCCGCCCTGGTCTCCGGCTCCCCCGCCTCGCCCATCCACGTCCAGTTCCCGTTCTGGGCCGCGATGCTCACCGGCGCCGTCGTCTCGATGATCTTCGGCGTCCTGATCGGCGCCCCCACCCTGCGACTGCGCGGCGACTACCTCGCCATCGTCACCCTCGGGTTCGGCGAGATCTTCCGCATCACCATGCTCAACCTCAACGGCACCACCGGCCCCAAGGTCACCAACGGCTCCAACGGCATCCCGCGCATCCCCGACCTGGAGATCCTCGGCTTCGACCTCGGCAAGCCGCACACCGTCCTCGGCGTCGAACTCGGCCGCTTCTCCAACTACTACCTGCTGATGCTGCTCGTCACCGCCGTCGTCGTGCTGGTCTTCGCCCGGGTCGGCGACTCCCGCATCGGCCGCGCCTGGGTCGCCATCCGCGAGGACGAGACCGCCGCCGAGGCCATGGGCATCAACGGCTTCCGGCTCAAGCTGCTCGCCTTCGCCCTCGGCGCCCTGCTGGCCGGCCTGGCCGGCACCGTCCAGGCCCACGTCAGCTACACCGTCACCCCCGACCAGTACACCTTCGCCGAAGCCCTCCCGCCGAACTCCGCCTTCCTGCTCGCCGCGGTCATCCTCGGCGGCATGGGCACCATCAGCGGCCCGCTGGCCGGCGCCACCCTGCTCTTCCTCATCCCCAAGAAGCTCGAATTCCTCGCCGACTACCAGCTCCTCGCCTTCGGCGCCGCCCTCATCGTCCTGATGCGGGTGCGCCCCGAAGGCCTCATCCCCAACCGGCGCCGGCAGCTGGAGTTCCACGAGGCCGCCCTCCCGGCCCAGGCCACCGGCGAGCCGACCGCACTCACCAAGGCAGGGGCGTGACCGACCCGATGACCACCACCGCCGCACCCCTGCTCGAAGTCACCGGCGTCACCATGCGCTTCGGCGGCCTCACCGCCGTCAACGACGTCTCCCTGACCGTCGGCGAAGGCGAGATCATCGGTCTCATCGGCCCCAACGGCGCCGGCAAGACCACCTTCTTCAACTGCCTCACCGGCCTGTACGTCCCCACCGAGGGCGCCGTCCGCTTCCGCGACACCCTGCTGCCGCCCAAGCCCCACCTGGTCACCCAGGCCGGCATCGCCCGCACCTTCCAGAACATCCGGCTGTTCGCCAACATGACCGTCCTGGAGAACGTCCTGGTCGGCCGGCACACCCGCACCAGGGAAGGCATCTTCTCCGCCATCCTGCGCGGCCCCGGCTACCACCGCGCCGAAGCGCAGAGCCGCGAGAAGGCCATGGAACTCCTGGAGTTCACCGGCCTCGCCGAGAAGGCCGACCACCTCGCCCGCAACCTGCCCTACGGCGAGCAGCGCAAGCTGGAGATCGCCCGCGCCCTCGCCTCCGAACCCGGCCTGCTGCTGCTCGACGAACCCACCGCCGGCATGAACCCCCAGGAGACCC
This sequence comes from Kitasatospora sp. NPDC058048, assembly GCF_042885555.1. Taxonomy (NCBI): domain Bacteria; kingdom Bacillati; phylum Actinomycetota; class Actinomycetes; order Kitasatosporales; family Streptomycetaceae; genus Kitasatospora; species Kitasatospora sp. NPDC058048. Next base: position 71,192 of record NZ_JBHVRT010000028.1, read on the forward strand.
GGGCCGCCGAGGAACTCGTCTTCGCGATCCGCGACAAGGGCGTCTCCATCCTCGTCATCGAGCACGACATGCGCTTCATCTTCAACCTCTGCGACCGCACCGCGGTCCTCGTCCAGGGCCAGAAGATCGTCGAGGGCGACCGCGAGACCGTCCAGAACGACGAACGCGTCATCACCGCCTACCTGGGCGCCCCGCTCGAAGGCACCACCCCGGCTGTTCCGGAGAACGTTACGGAGACCGACCAGTGACCGCACTCCTCGAGGTCGAGGACCTCCGCGTCGCCTACGGCAAGATCGAGGCCGTCAAGGGCATCGGCTTCACCGTCGAACAGGGCGAGGTCACCACCCTCATCGGCACCAACGGCGCGGGCAAGACCACCACCCTGCGCACCCTGTCCGGCCTGCTCAAGCCCACCGCCGGGCGGATCACCTTCGACGGCCAGGACCTCTCGACCGTCCCCGCGCACAAAATCGTCGCCCTCGGCCTCGCCCACTCCCCCGAGGGACGGCACATCTTCCCCCGGATGACCATCGAGGAGAACCTCCTCCTCGGCGCCTTCCTGCGCACCGACGCCGCCGGCATCACCGCCGACGTCGAACGGGCCTACGGCCTGTTCCCGATCCTCGGCGAACGCCGGCGCCAGGCCGCCGGCACGCTCTCCGGCGGCGAACAGCAGATGCTCGCGATGGGACGGGCGCTGATGTCCCGGCCCAAGCTGCTGATGCTGGACGAACCCTCGATGGGGCTCTCGCCGCTGATGATGCAGAAGATCATGTCCACCATCGTGGAACTGAAGTCCTCCGGTACGACCATCCTCCTGGTCGAGCAGAACGCCCAGGCGGCGCTGTCCCTGTCCGACCGGGGGTACGTCATGGAGACCGGCCGCATCGTCCTCTCCGGAACCGGGCCCGACCTCCTGCACGACGAGTCCGTCCGCAAGGCCTACCTCGGCGAGGACTGAGCCCGTGCACACGTCGAAGGGCCCGGCAGAAACGTTCTGCCGGGCCCTTCCCGTACCACTTACTCGCCCTTGGCCTCGTCCGCCTTCTTGCGGTCCTGGGCCTCGCCCTCCTCGATGACCGCCTCGGCCACCGCGGCCATCGTCATCCGGCGGTCCATCGAGGTCTTCTGGATCCACCGGAAGGCGGCCGGCTCGTTCAGCCCGAACTTGGTCTGCAGCACACCCTTCGCCCGGTCCACCAGCTTCCGGGTCTCCAGCCGCTGGCTGAGGTCCCCGATCTCCTTCTCCAGCGCCCGCATCTCGGCGTACCGGGAGACCGCCATCTCGATCGCCGGCACCAGGTCCGACTTCGAGAACGGCTTGACGATGTACGCCATCGCCCCGGCGTCCCGCGCCCGGTCCACCAGCTCCCGCTGCGAGAACGCCGTCAGCATCAGGACCGGCGCCAGGTGCTTGTCGTGGATCTGCTCGGCCGCGGAGAGCCCGTCCAGCACCGGCATCTTCACATCGAAGATCGCCAGATCCGGCTTCAGCTCCTCCACCAGCCGCACCGCCGTCTCCCCGTCACCGGCCTCACCGACGACGGTGTACCCCTCCTCCTCGAGCATCTCCTTGAGGTCGAGGCGGATCAGCGCCTCGTCCTCGGCGATCACAATCCGGGTGATCTGGGGCATATCGGTCTCAAGCGGCTGCGCCTGCTCGTCGGCGGTGCTCACGGGGCTCCTAGTTCCGGCGGGGTACTGCATGCACGAGGGTACCTAGACACGGTATGTTTGAGTCAGTCGGTCGGGCCCCTGGGCTTCGATTCGTAGGCCCCGATAGCCCAATTGGCAGCAGGCAATGGTCTCAAACACCATACAGTGTGGGTTCGAATCCCACTCGGGGCACTTTTCCTTCAAATCAAAGGAAGCCGCCACTCAGGCAATGGTTGGCGATCTTCACCGGTTCGAGTGGACTTTCGACCATTCGCCCGACCGGTCCGGAACATTCGCACACGCTCGGCACCATGCACGAGTTCTCCGTTCGCGAACAAGCTGTCCATCTCCTGCGGCGTGGAGCCGGCACCGCTGAGACAGCTCGTCGACTCGGCCTTCCCATTGGCACGGTCTCCTGGTGGAAGCACCGCGATCTGGCCAAACGCGGCGGGCTCCCAGGCCGCAGGCGCTCCCCTTGCCTGCACTGCTACGGCGACGATCTCGACCGCCCCGCGTACTCGTACCTGCTCGGGCTCTACCTGGGCGACGGTCACATCAGCCACCCGAAGCAGCACCGGACCGCCAGTCTGTTCATAGCCTGCGACGACAAGTGGCCCGGAATCATGGACGCCGTCGAGGCGGCCATGAGGCAGGTCTTCCCTACCCTCACCCCTTGCCGCGTTCGGCGCCCCGGCTGCCACAACGTCAAGGTGTACTCGAAGCACCTGCCGTGCTACTTCCCGCAGCACGGCCCCGGCAAGAAGCACGAGCGCACCATGGCCCTGGAGCCCTGGCAGCAGGAGATCGTCGACGCCCACCCCTGGGCGTTCCTGCGCGGCCTGATCCACTCCGACGGCTGCCGCATCACCAACTGGACGACCAGGACGGTCGACGGCGTGGTCCGCCGCTACGAATACCCGCGTTACTTCTTCACCAACACCTCGACCGACATCATCGGCCTCTTCACCGCCGCCCTCGACGCCGTCGGCGTCCAATGGAAGGCCTCGCTCCCCCGCCCCACCGGCCAGGTCAACATCTCCGTCGCCCGCAAGGACTCCGTCGCCCTCATGGACGTCCACATCGGGCCCAAGTACTGACAGCGGCATGTACGACACGGCCACGCGGCAACGGGCGCTCGAACTCCACGGATCCGGGCTGACCTTCAGCCAGGTCAGCCGCGCGACCGGAATATCCCGGTCCTCGATCCGCGAGTGGGCATCCGGTGCCGTCCCCAGCCCCCGCATGAGCGCCGAATGCCCGCTCCGAGACGGCCGACTCGATCCCTCGCGCCCGCACGCCGACTACGCCTACCTCCTCGGCCTCTACCTCGGAGACGGCTGCATTAGTGAGGGCCGCCGCAGTGTCTACGCCCTCCGCATCGCCTGCTGCGACACCTGGCCCGGCCTCATCGAGGAGTGCGTGCGGGCCGTCTCCGCCGTCATGCCGCACAACAAGGTCAACCGTGTCCACGCGCCGGGCTGCACGAGCGTCGTCAGCACCAGCAAGCACTGGCCCTGCCTCTTCCCCCAGCACGGCCCCGGCCCGAAGCACCTGCGGCCGATCGTCCTCGCCCCCTGGCAGCAGGCGATCGTGGACGCCCACCCCTGGGCGTTCCTGCGCGGCCTGATCCACTCCGACGGGTGCCGCATCACCAACTGGGCGACCCGTACGGTCGGCGGCGCCACGAAGCGCTACGAGTACCCCCGGTACTTCTTCACCAACACCTCCACCGACATCATCGGCCTCTTCACCGCCACCCTCGACGCCGTCGGCGTCCGGTGGAAGGCCGCTGCGCGCGCCACCGGCGCGACGAACATCTCCGTCGCCCGCAAGGACTCCCTCGCCCTCATGGACGTCCACATCGGACCCAAGTACTGACAGCGGCGCGGCCCGTGGAAGGGCCGCGCCGCCGGGAGCCTCAGGCGTCCAGCGTTCCCACGTGGTGGACGCGGACGAGGTTGGTGGAGCCGGCCAGGCCGGGGGGTGAACCCGCCGTGATGACGACGATGTCGCCCTTCTGGCAGCGGCCGAGCGACAGGAGTGCCGCGTCGACCTGTTCGACCATCTGGTCGGTGGTCGGGGCGAACGGGCCGAGGAAGGTCTCCACGCCCCAGGTGAGGGCGAGTTGGCTGCGTACGGCCGGTTCGTAGGTGAAGGCGAGCACCGGGATGGGCGAGCGGTAGCGGGTGAGCCGGCGGGCGGTGTCGCCGGACTGGGTGAAGGCGATCAGGTACTTGGCGTGCAGGAAGTCGCCGATCTCGGCGGCCGCGCGGGCGACGGCGCCGCCCTGGGTCCGCGGCTTGCTGCCGGTGGTGAGCGGCGGGAGGCCCGCGGCCAGGATGTCGTTCTCGGCGGCCTCGACGATCCGGGCCATGGTCTTGACGGTCTCGACCGGGTACTTGCCGACCGAGGTCTCCCCGGAGAGCATCACCGCGTCCGTCCCGTCCAGGACGGCGTTGGCGACGTCGGAGGCCTCGGCGCGGGTCGGCCGGGAGGTGTTGATCATCGAGTCGAGCATCTGGGTCGCGACGATGACCGGCTTGGCGTTGCGGCGGGCGAGCTTGATGGCGCGCTTCTGGACCAGCGGGACCTGTTCGAGGGGCATCTCCACGCCCAGGTCGCCGCGGGCCACCATGATCCCGTCGAAGGCGTCGACGACGGACTCCAGGTTCTCCACCGCCTGCGGCTTCTCGATCTTGGCGATGACCGGGACCCGGCGGCCCTCCTCCGCCATGATCCGGTGGACGTCCTCGACGTCCCGCCCGCTGCGGACGAAGGAGAGCGCGATGAGGTCGGCCCCGGTGCGCAGCGCCCACCGCAGGTCGGCGACGTCCTTGTCGCTGAGTGCGGGGACGGAGACGGCGACGCCGGGGAGGTTGAGGCCCTTGTGGTCGGAGACCAGGCCGCCTTCGATGACCAGGCAGCGCACGTGCGGCCCGTCGACGGCGACGACCTCCAGGGTGACCCGGCCGTCGTCGACCAGGATGCGCTCGCCGCGGCTGACGTCTCCGGCGAGCCCGGAGTAAGTGGTTCCGCAGCGGTCCTTGTCCCCCACGACGCCGTTGTCGGTGGAGATGGTGAACTCGTCGCCGCGTTCGAGAAGTACGGGTCCGTGGGCGAAGGTGTCGAGCCGGATCTTCGGGCCTTGAAGGTCGACGAGGATGCCGACGCTGCGGCCGGTCTCGTCGGCGGCCTTGCGGACGCGGCGGTAGCGTTCCTCGTGCTCGGTGTGCGAGCCGTGACTGAGGTTCAGTCGGGCGATGTCCATCCCGGCGTCGACCAGGGACTTGATCTGGTCGTACGAGTCGGTGGCGGGCCCGAGGGTACAGACGATTTTTGCTCGGCGCATAGTGCTGAGACTAGGCATTACCGGCGCGTAACCACGACGCGGGTCCGGACTGCGGGATGACCGTTGCGGTAAGGCGAGTTGAACAATCTGACACATCCTCGGACCGCTGTGCGAGCGCCCCGCTCCACGTCGCCGCCGCGCGCCGCCCGTACGCCTCCCGCGCCTCCCGCGCCACCTGCCGATGCGATTCCGTGAAGGGGTGTTCACCCCTGGTTCACCGCCGCTTCCGCCGCCGCTCCCCGCCCGGCGGGACGCTCGTCACCCCCGGGTGGATGCCGGGGCGCTCCGGGTCACCACCCGGACGATGGAGCGGACGAGGGGGAGGCGTTCGGCATGCGACGCGCACTGGGGGTGGTTGCGGCCCTGGCCCTGCTGGGCGGGGTCGCCTTCGCGCTGATCCCCGACGACCCGAAGAAGGACACCACCGAAACGGTCACCGTCACCGGCCTGATCGGCTCGGAGAAGCGCGCCTTCTTCGAGAACGACGACGTCAAGGCCGAGTTGGCGAAGCAGGGCCTGGTGGTCCGGACGGACTCCACCGGCTCCTGGACGATGAGCGACCAGGCGGGCAAGACGCCGGGGCTGGACTTCGCCTTCCCGGCGAGTTCGGCACCGGCGCGGGAGATCCAGCGCATCTGGAAGCTGCAGGACTCCCCGATGGTCCCGTTCTACTCGCCGCTGGTGATCGTGGCGCACGAGTCGGTGGCCAAGGTCCTGAAGGAGAACAAGCTGGCCGACCTGGACGCCGTCACCGGGGTCTGGACGTTCCGGATGGACGAGTACGTCAACGCACTGAAGGGCAACCGCCGTTGGGAGGACCTGACCGGCGCGGGCGCCCATCCCGAGCTGTCCGGCCAGCTCTTCGTGACCACCACCGATCCGGAGAGCTCGTCCTCGGGCGCGATGTACCTCGCGCTGCTCTCCTACATCGCCAACAACCACCAGGTGGTGTCGGACGACGCCGGCGTCGCCGCCGTCAAGGACGTCCTGTACAAGGCGAACGCGCTGCAGGGCATCCAGAAGAGCAGCAGCGACGAGCCGTTCCGGGACTTCGGCGCGGGGATCGGCAGCCCGCTGATCTTCGCGTACGAGTCGCAGGCCGCCGCCCTGTCGCTGCAGGGCAAGCCCACCGGGGACATGGTGGTGCTGTACCCGGACACCACGGTCTACTCGGACCACACCGTCGTGGCCCACACCGACAACGGCCGCAAGCTCGCCGACGTCCTCCAGAACGACGAGGTGCTCCGCGGCCTGGAGGCCCGGTTCGGGCTCCGGCCGCAGGCCGCACCGGAGGCCTTCGCGAACCTGATGCGGGAGAAGAAGCCGACTTTCGCACCCGATCTGACCGCGGCCAAGGTCAAGCAGGCGACCCTGCCCTCGCTGGACAACCTGCTCAAGCTGACCACCGCGGCGAAGGGGACCAAGTGACCATCCCGATGAAGCGCCGCGGCTGGCTCACGGCCGCGCTGGCCGCCGTGCTGGCCGCGGCCACCGCCTGCACCTCCTCCGGTGGCGGCGACAGCCCCGCCCCGAAGCCCACCGACCCGCCCGCCGAGACCGCCCGCCCGGGCGTGCTGCGCGTCCTGGCGGGCAGTGAACTCCAGGACCTGGCACCGGTCCTGGAGGATGCCCGGAAGGCCACCGGGGTGACCGTGCAGTTCTCCTGGACGGGCACCCTGGACGGCGCCGACGCCGTCTCCTCGGGCCGGGCCGACGGCAAGTACGACGCCGTGTGGTTCCCGTCGAACCAGTACCTGCGGCTCGATCCGGCCGGCAAGTCCAAGGTGGTCTCCGAGACCCCGGTGATGGTGTCGCCGGTGGCGATCGGGGTGCGTTCCTCGGCGCTCGGCGAACTCGGCTGGGGCGACGGTTCCAAGGTCACCTGGGCGCAGGTCGGCGCGGCGGCGGCGGCCGGAAAGCTGCCGTACGGGATGGCCGACCCGTCCCGCTCCAACTCGGGCTTCTCCACCCTCGTCGCGGTGGCCTCGGCCTTCTCCGGCGCGGGCGCGGCGCTGACCGACGCGGACGTGCAGAAGGCGGGTCCGCAGCTGAAGGAGTTCTTCAAGGGCCAGAAGCTGACCTCGGGCTCCTCCGGCTGGCTGGCGCAGGCGTACGCCCGGGCCGAGTCGGGCACGGTGAGCGCGCTGGTGAACTACGAGTCGGTGCTGCTGTCGCTGAACCGGACGCTGCCGCCGCAGCAGCAGCTGACGGTGGTGCGGCCGGCGGACGGCGTGGTGTCGGCGGACTACCCGCTGTCGCTGATGTCCTCCGCCGCGCAGGAGCAGCGGGACTCCTTCCAGCGGCTGGCCGCGTACCTGCTCAAGGAGGACGTGCAGAAACGGATCTCCGAGACGACGCTGCGCCGACCGGTGACGGCGGGCGCGGCCCCGGCCGCCGGGCTGCCCGCGGACCGCCGCCGGGAGCTGCCGTTCCCGGGCACCCGGGCGGTCGCGGACGGCCTGCTGGCCTCGTACCAGAACGAGCTGCGCCGCCCGTCCAGGACGGTGTACGTGCTGGACACCTCGGGCTCGATGGAGGGCTCGCGGATCGCCGCGCTGAAGAGCGCGCTGGGCCGGCTGACCGGGGCGGACGACACCCGCGGGACGCGCCGTTTCCGGGACCGCGAGGAGATCACGCTGCTCTCCTTCGCCTCCGCGGTGAAGTGGACCAAGACCCACGTGGTGCCGGCCACCGGCAGCCGGCCGGGCCCGGAGACGGAGCTGGCGTCGATCGACGCGGACGTGCAGTCGCTGGCCGCCTCGGGCGGGACGGCGGTGTACTCCTCGCTGGAGGAGGCGTACCGGGTGATCGAGCGTCAGCAGGCGGCGGCCGGCGACGACCGGTTCACCTCGATCGTGCTGATGACGGACGGGGAGAGCAACGCCGGTGCGACGGACGGCGACTTCAAGCGCTTCCACGACGCGCTGCCGGCCGGGGAGAAGTCGATCCCGGTGTTCCCGATCAAGTTCGGGGAGGCGGCGGTGGGTCAGCTCCAGGGGATCGCGGACCTGAGCGGCGGCAAGCTGTTCGACGGTACGGGCTCGCTGGACGGGGTGTTCGAGGAGATCCGTGGCTACCAGTGACGGGTTCGGCCCCCGGGTGCTGCGCTACCTGGAGTCGGCCCGGAACCTGGTCGGCTGCGCCGGTGGCGCGGTCGGCCTGGGGCTGCACTTCGCCGGACTGGGCGGGGTCTGGTGGCCGGGGGTCGTGGTCGGGCTGTACGGGGTGGGCGCGCTGCTGACGCCCGCCCCGAGGCCCCGCGAGGGGGCCGGGATCGGACCGGGGCCCGGGGCGGGCGCGGGGATCGGCACCGGAACGGGCACGGGGACGGGAGCGGGGACGGCCCTCGGCGGCGCCGAGGCCTCCGGGGCGCGCTCGCCGGAAGGGGCGCACCCGCTGGAAGGGGCGCCCGCGCACGGGCGCGGGGAGCCGGAGCGCGGGGAGCCGAGGCCCCCGGCGCCCGAGCGGCCCCCCGCGCCCGACCCGGAGCTGGTGGCGCTGGCCGCCTACCTGGACAGCGTGCCGCTGCCGCCCTCCGCCGGGGTGGACGGCCTGCTGGCAGCGCTGCGGGCGGCCGGCCCGGGCCCGGTGGCGGAGCGGATCGTCCGGCACCGGCTGCCGGTCGCGGTGGCCGGTTACCTGCGGGCGCGGACCTGGCAGCCGTGGGCGGGGCCGGACGATCCGGACCCGGCGCTCCGGCTGGGCCACGAGGTCGACCGGCTCATGGGCGAATTGTCCTGACCTGCCGTCCTGACCCGCCGTCCGCCGACCGACCCCCGTCCTCCGTCGGCCGGCCCTACCACCCTGGACCTCCCCCGTTCCCGTCACGAACGAGTCGCCAAGATCTCACCTCTTGGACAGGTCCGGGGGCTATCCACCACCCCGGGCCGCACGGCACACTTCTACGCGCGTCCTTCTACGCGCGTCGACGCGTACACGCGCACTTGCCAACGAAAGCCAGTTGACGGTCCATCCGCCGTCGTTCCCACTCGGGAGAGTCGTCCATGCCCCTGAACCGCCGTGACTTCGTCACCCGGTCCGCCGCCACCGCCGCCGGCGCCGCCCTGGCCGGTGGCGCCACCCTGGCCGCCGCCCCCTCCGCCGCGGCCGCCCAGCCGGACACGGCGGCCGCCAAGGGCCAGCAGCGCCAGCCGAACAAGCAGGCCTTCACCGTCATGGGCACCACCGATCTGCACGGCCGGGTGCTCAACTGGGACTACTTCACCGACGCCGAGTACAGCGACAAGGCCCACAACGCGGTCGGCCTCGCCAAGATCTCCACGCTGGCCAACCAGGTGCGCGAGGAGAAGGGCTGGAACCGCTGCCTGCTGATCGACTCGGGCGACACCATCCAGGGCACCCAGCTGTCCTACTACTACGCCCGGATCGAGTCGATCGACACCGAGGCCGACACCGTGCCGGACCACCCGATGGCCGTCGCCATGAACCTCATGGAGTACGACGCCGCCGCGCTCGGCAACCACGAGTTCAACTACGGCATCCCGCTCCTGAAGGCCTACCAGGACCAGCTGGAGTTCCCGCTGCTCGGCGCCAACGCGCTGAACGCGAAGAACGAGAAGCCGGCCTTCAAGCCGTACGTGATCAAGGAGCTGCGGCTGGGCGGCGGCCGCCCGGTGAAGGTCGGCATCCTCGGCCTCACCAACCCGGGCATCGCGATCTGGGACAAGGCCAACGTCAGCGGCAAGATGGTCTTCCCCGGCATCGTCGAGACCGCCGCCGCCTGGGTGCCGAAGATGAAGGCCGCCGGCGCGGACGTCATCGTGGTCTCCTCGCACTCCGGCTGCGACGAGGCGACCACCTGGGGCGACCAGCTGCCCTGGGCCGAGAACGCCTCGGTGGCCCTGGCGGAGACCGTCCCCGACATCGACGCGGTGCTGGTGGGCCACGCCCACAAGGAGATCGCGCAGCGCCTGGTCGTCAACAAGAAGACCGGCCGGACGGTCGTGCTCTCCGAGCCGCTCTGCTACGGCCAGCGGCTGACCTGCTTCGACTTCGAGGTCGAGTTCGCGGCCGGCGCCTGGAAGGTCTCCTCGGTCTCCGCGCGACTGCTGAACTCCAACACCGTGCCGGAGAACCCGGAGATCACCAACGCGATCGCCGGGCAGCACAAGAAGGTCGTCGCGTACGTCAACCAGAACATCGGCACCAGCAAGATCGAGCTGTCGATCGCCGACGCCCGCTTCAAGGCCACCCCGATCATCGACCTGATCGGCAAGGTCCAGGCCGACGCCGTCAAGGCCGCGCTGGCGGGCGGGCAGTACGCCAAGCTCCCGGTGCTGGCCCAGGCCGCCCCGTTCAACCGCACCGCGCTGATCCCGTCCGGCCAGGTCAAGCTGCGCGACGCCGCGGGCCTCTACATCTACGAGAACACCCTGGAGGCCCGCGTCCTGACGGGCGCCCAGCTCAAGGACTACCTGGAGTACTCGGTCAAGTACTACAACCAGCTCGCCCCGGGCGCCCCGGTCGACAAGGAGGCCCTGACCGGCGCCGAGGCCACCCCGGACTACAACTACGACTCGGTCTACGGCCTGAGCTACGACATCGACATCGCCCAGCCGAAGGGCTCGCGGATCGTCAACCTGTCCTTCCAGGGCAAGCCGATCGACCCGGCCGCCGAGTTCGTCTTCGCCGTCAACAACTACCGGGCCAACGGCGGCGGCAACTTCCCGCACGTCGCCAAGGCCAAGATGGTCTGGTCGAACTCCGACGAGATCCGCAACACCATGATCGCCTGGGTGAAGGCCAAGGGCACCATCGACCCCGCCGAGTTCTTCACCGACTCCTGGCGCCTCGTCCGCGCCGGCCAGCCGGTCTTCTGACCGACACCCCCGCCGAAAGGCCGTCGCCCCGCCGGCGACGGCCTTTCGGCCTGCCCGGTGGAAGAATGACGCCATGAGCGAGTTCCAGATCCCAGACCGCCACGCCCGGCTGCTGGCCTACGCGCAGAGTCTGACGCCTCCCAACGGGTGGAAGATCGAGATCTCCGGCGACGAGATCATCATGATGGCCGGCCCCTCGGTGATCCACCAGCGCAACCTGCTGCTCATCCGCAGGCAGTTCGAGGCCCACGAACCCGCCGACCTGATGCCGAGCGAGAACACCGACCTCGCCTCCCCGAACGTCGGCAAGCTGCGCAACCCCGACCTGACCTACATCCCCCTCTCGGCGCTGGAGGAGGGCGGCAACCAGGTCCCCGCCGAGCAGGCGGCCATCGCCGTGGAGATCGTCTCCCCGTCGAACCCGGAGAACGACCTGGTCGGCAAGGTCCGCGACTACCCGCTGATGGCCATCCCGCTGTACCTGGTGATCGATCCCCGCGAGGGCGACCTGACGCTCTACTCCGAGCCCTCAGGCAGCGGCTACCACCAGCGGTGGAACGGCAAGTTCGGTGACCGTGTGCCGCTCCCGGCCCCGTTCGGCTTCGAGCTCGCCACCGACACCCTGCTCCGTTACCCCGCCTGAGACCACGGGCCTCCCGGCGACTGCCGCCGGGAGGCCCTCCGTGTCTTCGGGAACCCCCGGTCAGAACGGGAAGACCGCGCGCTCGTGCTGGACGGAGATCCACTTCAGCGTGGTGAAGGCGTCCACCGTGGACTCGCCGTTGAGGCGGCCGACGCCGGAGTTCTTCTCGCCGCCGAAGGGCACGCCCGGCTCGTCGGCGATGGTGCCGCCGTTGACGTGGATCATGCCCGTCTCGATCCGCTGGGCGAGCTTCACGCCGCGCTCGACGTTCGCGGTGTGCACCGCGCCGCTGAGCCCGAACGGCGTGTTGTTGGCGAGCCGCACGGCCTCGTCCTCGCCGTCGAAGGGCACCAGCAGCACGACCGGGCCGAAGAGTTCGTTCCGCAGGATCGGCGCGTCCTCGGCGAGGCCGGTGAGCACGGTCGGCGCCATCAGGCTGCCGACCGTGGTGCCGCGCAGCAGCGCGGTGGCGCCGGCCGCGAGCGCCTGGTCGACCTGGGCGTCGAGGGCGCCGGCCTGGACGGGGTTGATCAGCGGGCCGATGTGGGTGGCCGGGTCCCTCGGGTCGCCGACGGTGAGCGAGGCGACCTTGGCGACGAACTTCTCGGTGAACTCGGCCTCGACGCGGCGGTCCACCAGCACCCGGTTGGCGGCCATGCAGACCTGTCCCTGGTGGACGAAGCGGCTGAACACCGCGGCGTCCACGGCGTGGTCCACGTCGGCGTCGTCGAGCACGATCAGCGCGCTGTTGCCGCCGAGCTCCAGGACCGTCCGCTTGAAGTGCGCGGCGGCGACGGTAGCGACGTGCCGGCCGACGCTGTCGGACCCGGTGAAGGAGATCACCTTGGGCACCGGGTGCTCCAGGAAGCTGTCGCCGATCTCGGCGATGTCGGTGATCACCACGTTCAGCAGGCCGGGCGGCAGCCCCGCGTCCTCGAAGAGCTTCGCGATCAGTCCGCCGCCGACGACCGGGGTCTCCTGGTGCGGCTTGAGGACGACGCCGTTGCCGAGCGCGAGGGCCGGGGCGACGGCCTTGAGCGCCAGGAACAGCGGGAAGTTGAAGGGGCTGATCACGCCCACGACGCCGACCGGCAGCCGGTAGAGCCGGTTCTCCCGACCCTGGGCGGGCGAGGCCAGCAGCCGGCCCTCGGAGGCCACCGACAGGTGCAGGCACTCCCGCAGCACGTCCTTGACGAGCGACAGCTCGAAGCCCGCCTTCAGCGCGGTGCCGCCGAGTTCCGCCATGATCGCCGGGACGATCTCCGGCTCGCGCTCCTCCAGCAGCCGCAGCGCGCGCTCGAAGACCAGCCGCCGCTGGTACGGGTTGGCGGCGGCCCATGCCTTCTGGGCGCGCTCGGCGGCACGGTAGGCCCGGTCGACCTCGGCGCCGGTGGCGACGGTGATGGTGGCGAGCTTGTCGCCGGTGTAGGGGTCGACGTCGACGATGTCCCAGGAGCCGCTGCCGCTGCACCACTCGCCGTCGATGTACTGCAGCGCCAACTCGGAGAAGTACGACATCTGTTCCCTCTCATACACCGACCTGATGGGAAGTCATCGTACTGACGAATTACAACTCCTGACGCATCGCGTACAGCAGGTTCCGGGTCGGTTCCGGGCTGAGGCTGTCCGCGACCAGGTCGTCCATCGCGTGCCGGTACTCGGCCACCTCGGCGGGCTTGTCGAGGTAGAGCGCGGTGGTGAACTGCTCCAGGTACACCACGTCCGCCAACTCGGCCTCGGCGAAGCCCAGGACGGTGAAGGCGCCGCTCTCCGCGCTCAGCCCGGCGTTGCCCAGCGGCAGCACCTGGAGCCGGACGTTGGGCAGCTCGCCGAGCTCCAGCAGCCGGTCCAGCTGGCCGCGCATCAGCTCCGGCCCGCCCCAGGGCCGGCGCAGCGCGGCCTCGTCCAGGACGGCGACCAGCTGCGGCGCCCGCTCGGCGGTCAGCACCGCCTGCCGCTTGAGCCGGACGTCGACCCGGCGCTCGATCTCCTCCGGTCCGTGGACGTGGCCGCCGGCGGTGACCACGGCCCGGGCGTAGTCGGCGGTCTGGAGCAGCCCGTGGACGAACTGGACCTCGTAGCTGCGGATCTCGGCCGCGGCCTCCTCCAGCCCCAGGTAGTTCTGGAACCAGCCGGGCAGCACGTCCCCGTACTCGTGCCACCAGGAGCTGACGTTGGCGTCGCGCAGCAGTCCGAGGACGGTGGCCCGCTCCTGGTCGGCCTCGACCCCGTACAGGGTCAGCAGGTCGGCCACATCGCGTTCCTTGAAGCCGACCCGGCCGAGCTCCATCCGGCTGATCTTGGACTCGGAGGCGCGGATCGAGTACCCGGCCTCCTCCCGACTGACGCCTCTGGCCTCGCGGAGTTTGCGCAGCTGGGTGCCGAGCAGCAGACGCCGTACGGTGGCGCCCCCGCCTGCCTGAGTCGTGCCCATCGAAGTCGTCCTCCGCACTCGCCCAGCCCCCCGGCCGTCGGCCGCAGTCTGCCACTTGGCACCGACGAACAACAGCCCACTGTGCGGGATCCCGCCGGACGGATCACGGCTCCGGACGTTTGTCCGGGAGTCGCCGCAGCCCGGGCGGTGTCCGGGTCGTCCCCGGCCCGGAGTTCCGGGCCCCGAGCCGCTGCTCCCGGCGCCGGACGGCCGTCGGGGAACGCGACGGCGCCCGCCCTCCAACTGGTCGGGGAAGAGGGCAGGCGCCAGGAGACCGCGTTGGCCCGGCGACGCTGGCGGGGGCAGCGGGTTGAGCTCCCGGCGATGCGGCGCCGGGCGTTCGGTGGAGGCCGGTCGGACCGTCCGTCCGTCAGACCACCAGGGGGCGGTCCGTGGGCCGGATCGGGGCGGGAAGCGGGGTCTTGCCGCCCAGGTACCTGTCCACCGCGGCGGCGGCCGAACGGCCTTCCGCGATGGCCCAGACGATCAGCGACTGGCCACGGCCGGCGTCTCCGCAGACGTACACGCCATCGACATTGGTGGCGAACCGGCCATCGCGGGCAATGTTACCGCGCGCGTCGAGGTCCGCTCCCAGCTGCTCGACCAGCCCGTTCCGCACGTCCGTCCCGGTGAAGCCCATGGCCAGGGTGACCAGCTGCGCCGGGACGGCCCGCTCGGTGCCGGGCACCGGCTCGAACCGGCCGTCCTTGAACTCCACCTCGACGAGGTGCAGTTCCTGGACGTTGCCGTCCTCGTCTCCGGTGAAGCGGGTGGTGTTGACGGAGTAGATCCGCTCGCCGCCCTCCTCGTGCGCGGAGGTGACCTTGTAGGTCATCGGCATGGTCGGCCACGGCTGGTGACCGGGCCGCTCCTCGCCGGGCCGCGGCATGATCTCCAGCTGGGTGACGGAGGCCGCCCCCTGCCGGTGCGCGGTGCCGACGCAGTCCGCGCCGGTGTCGCCGCCGCCGATCACGACCACGTGCTTGCCCTTGGCGCTGATCGGGGACTCGACGAAGTCGCCCTCCTGCACCTTGTTGGCCAGCGGCAGGTACTCCATGGCCTGGTGGATGCCCTTGAGCTCGCGTCCGGGCACCGGCAGGTCGCGGGCGGTGGTGGCGCCGGCCGCGACGACCACGGCGTCGAAGCGCTCGCGCAGCTGCTGGCCGGTGATGTCCTCGCCGACGTGCACGCCGGTGCGGAACCGGGTGCCCTCCGCCCGCATCTGCTCGATGCGGCGGTTGATGTGGCGCTTCTCCATCTTGAACTCGGGGATGCCGTAGCGCAGCAGTCCGCCGATCCGGTCGGCCCGCTCGTACACCACGACGGTGTGCCCAGCCCGGGTGAGCTGCTGGGCGGCGGCGAGGCCGGCCGGGCCGGAGCCCACCACGGCGACGGTCTTGCCGGAGAGCCGCTCGGGCACCTGCGGGGTGACCCCGCCCCGGTCCCAGGCCTTGTCGATGATGGTGACCTCGACGTTCTTGATGGTCACCGCGTCCTGGTTGATGCCGAGGACGCACGCGGACTCGCACGGAGCCGGGCAGAGCCGGCCGGTGAACTCCGGGAAGTTGTTGGTGGCGTGCAGCCGCTCGATCGCGCCGACGAAGTCGTCCCGGTAGGCCAGGTCGTTCCACTCGGGGATGAGGTTCCCGAGCGGGCAGCCGTTGTGGCAGAACGGGATGCCGCAGTCCATGCAGCGGCCGGCCTGCTCGGTGATGATCGGCAGGAGGCTGCGCTCGACGTAGACCTCGTTCCAGTCCTTGAGTCGGACGTCGACCGGGCGGCGCTCGGCCAGCTGCTTGGGCGTGGTCAGGAAGCCCTTGGGGTCAGCCATTAGCCGCCTCCATCATCTTCGCGGTGGTCTCGGCCTCGGAGAGGCCATCGCGCTCAGCGGCGTCCTTGGCGGCGAGCACTGCCTTGTAGTCGGTCGGCATGATCTTGGAGAAGCGGGAGACCCCGCTGCCCCAGTCCGCCAGGAGTTCGGCGGCGACGGTGGAGCCGGTCTCCTCGTAGTGCTGCTGCACGGTGTCGCGCAGCCAGTCGCGGTCGGCGGCGGTGGGGGCCTCGATGCCCACCATGCCGTCGTTGACGTTGGCGGGGCGCAGGTCCAGGACGTACGCGATGCCGCCGGACATGCCCGCCGCGAGGTTGCGTCCGGTCTCGCCGAGGACGACGACCCGGCCGCCGGTCATGTACTCCAGGCCGTGGTCGCCCACGCCCTCGACCACCAGGGTGGCCCCGGAGTTGCGGACGGCGAAGCGCTCGCCGGCCTTGCCGCGCAGGTGGACGCGGCCCGAGGTGGCGCCGTAGCCGATGGTGTTGCCGGCGATGACGTGGTTCTGGGCGTCGTTGCCGATGGCCGCCGCCTCGCGGGCCGGGCGGACGACGACGACGCCGCCCGAGAGGCCCTTGCCGACGTAGTCGTTGGCGTCGCCCTCCAGGCGCAGGGTCACGCCGCGCGGCAGGAACGCGCCGAAGGACTGCCCGGCGGAGCCGGTGAAGGTGACGTCGATGGTCCCCTCCGGCAGGCCCTCGCCCCGGTACCGCTTGGTCACCTCGTGGCCGAGCATGGTGCCGACGGTGCGGTTGACGTTGCGGATCGGCAGCTGGATGCGGACGGCGTCGCCGCGCTCCAGCGCGTCCTCGGCGAGCGTGATCAGCTGGTTGTCCAGGGCCTTGTCGAGCGCGTGGTCCTGGGTGGTGGTGCTGTGCCGGGCGGCCCCTTCGGGCAGCTCGGGCACGTGGAACAGCGGGGCGAGGTCCAGCCCGGCGGCCTTCCAGTGGTCGATCGCGGCCCGGGTGTCGATGTGCTCGGCGTGGCCGACGGCCTCCTCGATCGAGCGCAGGCCCAGCGAGGCCAGGATCTCCCGGACCTCCTCGGCGATGAACTCGAAGAAGTTGACCACGAATTCGGGCTTGCCGGAGAACCGCTCGCGCAGCACCGGGTTCTGGGTGGCGACGCCGACCGGGCAGGTGTCCAGGTGGCAGACGCGCATCATGATGCAGCCGGAGACCACCAGCGGGGCGGTCGCGAAGCCGAACTCCTCGGCGCCGAGCAGCGCGGCGATCACCACGTCGCGGCCGGTCTTCAGCTGGCCGTCGGTCTGGACGACGATGCGCTCGCGCAGCCCGTTGAGCAGCAGCGTCTGCTGGGTCTCGGCGAGTCCGAGCTCCCAGGGCCCGCCGGCGTGCTTGAGCGAGGTGAGCGGCGAGGCGCCCGTCCCGCCGTCGTGCCCGGACACCAGCACGACGTCCGCGTGGGCCTTGGACACGCCCGCGGCGACCGTCCCGACGCCGACCTCGGAGACCAGCTTCACGTGGATGCGGGCCGCCGGGTTGGCGTTCTTGAGGTCGTGGATCAGCTGCGCCAGGTCCTCGATCGAGTAGATGTCGTGGTGCGGCGGCGGCGAGATCAGGCCGACGCCCGGGGTGGAGTGCCGGGTCCTGGCGACCCAGGGGTACACCTTGTGGCCGGGCAGCTGGCCGCCCTCGCCGGGCTTGGCGCCCTGGGCCATCTTGATCTGGATGTCGTCGGCGTTGACCAGGTACTCGGAGGTGACGCCGAACCGGCCGGAGGCGACCTGCTTGATCGCCGAGCGGCGCTCCGGGTCGTACAGCCGGTCCGGGTCCTCGCCGCCCTCGCCGGTGTTGGACTTGCCGCCGAGGCGGTTCATCGCGATGGCCAGGGTCTCGTGCGCCTCGCGCGAGATCGAGCCGTAGGACATGGCGCCGGTGGAGAAGCGCTTGACGATCTCGGAGACCGGCTCGACCTCCTCGACCGGGATCGGCTCCCGGCCGAGGCCGTCCAGCTGGAACAGGCCGCGCAGCGTCATGAGCCGCTCGGACTGCTCGTTCACCCGGTCGGTGTACTGCTTGAAGATGTCGTAGCGGCGGTTGCGGGTGGCGTGCTGGAGCCGGAAGACGGTGTCCGGGTCGAACAGGTGCGGCTCGCCCTCGCGGCGCCACTGGTACTCGCCGCCGATCTCCAGGGCGCGGTGCGCGGCCGGGATGCCGGAGGCCGGGTACGCCTTGGCGTGCCGGGCGGCCGTCTCTCGGGCGATCTCCTCCAGGCCGATGCCGCCGAGCTTGGTGGTGGTGCCGGCGAAGTAGCCGTCGACCAGGTCGTGGGAGAGGCCGATGGCCTCGAAGACCTGGGCACCGCGGTAGGAGGCCACGGTCGAGATGCCCATCTTGGACATGACCTTGAGCACGCCCTTGCCGAGCGCCTTGATCAGGTTCCGGATGGCCTTCTCGGGCTCGACGCCCGCGATGAACACTCCCTGGGCGACCAGGTCCTCGACCGACTCCATCGCCAGGTACGGGTTGACCGCCCCGGCGCCGTAGCCGATCAGCAGCGCGACGTGGTGCACCTCGCGGACGTCGCCCGCCTCGACCAGCAGCGACACCTGGGTGCGCTGCTTGGTGCGGATCAGGTGGTGGTGGACGGCCGAGGTGAGCAGCAGCGAGGGGATCGGCGCGTGCTCGGCGTCGGAGTGCCGGTCGGAGAGCACGATGATCCGGGCGCCGTCGGCGATCGCCGCGTCGGCCTCGGCGGCGATCTCGGCGAGCCGGGAGGCCAGGCCCTGGCCGCCGGTGGCGACCTTGTAGAGGCCGGAGAGCGTGACGGCCTTGAGGCCGGGCTGGTCGCCGTCGGCGTTGATGTGGACGAGCTTGGCCAGCTCGTCGTTGTCGATCACCGGGAAGGTGATGCCGACCGAGCGGCAGGCGGCGGCCTCGGCGGCCAGCAGGTTGCCCTCGGGGCCGAGGTTGGACAGCAGCGAGGTGACGAGCTCCTCGCGGATGGCGTCCAGCGGCGGGTTGGTGACCTGCGCGAAGAGCTGCACGAAGTAGTCGAACA
Organism: Kitasatospora sp. NPDC058048; assembly: GCF_042885555.1. Lineage (NCBI taxonomy): Bacteria > Bacillati > Actinomycetota > Actinomycetes > Kitasatosporales > Streptomycetaceae > Kitasatospora > Kitasatospora sp. NPDC058048. Next base: position 89,969 of record NZ_JBHVRT010000028.1, read on the forward strand.
GCAGGCGGGGCTTCTCGCTCAGTGCGGCGATCGGCGAGTCGGTGCCCATCGAGCCGAGCGCCTCGGCACCGGTGCGGGCCATCGGCGCGAGGACGACCCGCAGCTCCTCCTCGGTGTAGCCGAAGGTCTGCTGGCGGCGGGTGACGGAGGCGTGGGTGTGGGCGATGTGCTCGCGCTCGGGCAGCTTGGCCAGCTGGATCTGCCCGCCGTCCACCCACTCCTCGTAGGGGTGCTCGGCGGCGAGGGCGGACTTGACCTCCTCGTCCGGGACGATCCGGCCCTCGGCGGTGTCCACCAGGAACATCCGGCCGGGCTGGAGGCGGCCCTTCCTGGTGACCTTCTCCTGGTCGATGTCGAGCACGCCGACCTCGGAGGAGAGGACGACCAGGCCGTCCTCGGTGATCCAGTACCGGGCCGGGCGCAGGCCGTTGCGGTCGAGCACGGCGCCGATCTGGTTGCCGTCGGTGAAGGTGACGCAGGCCGGGCCGTCCCAGGGCTCCATCAGGTTGGAGTGGTACTGGTAGAAGGCGCGGCGGGCGGGGCTCATGGTGGCGTGGTTCTCCCACGCCTCCGGGATCATCATCAGCACCGAGTGCGGCAGCGAGCGGCCGCCGAGGTGGAGCAGCTCCAGGACCTCGTCGAAGGAGGCCGAGTCGGAGTGGTCCGGGGTGCAGATCGGGAAGATCCGCTCCAGGCCCTGCCCGTTGCTGTTGGCGGGGATGAGGTCGGTGGCGAGCTGCGACTCCCGGGCGTGCATCCAGTTGCGGTTGCCCTTGACCGTGTTGATCTCGCCGTTGTGGGCGACGAAGCGGTACGGGTGGGCGAGCGGCCAGCTCGGGAAGGTGTTGGTGGAGAACCGCGAGTGCACCAGGCCGATCGCGGACGCGTAGCTGCGGTCCGACAGGTCGGGGAAGAAGGGCTCCAGCTGGCCGGTGGTCAGCATGCCCTTGTAGACGATGGTGCGCGCGGACAGCGACGGGAAGTACACCCCGGCCTCGCGCTCGGCCCGCTTGCGGACCACGAAGGCGATCCGGTCCAGCTCGATGCCGGCCCGGTCGGCGCCTGCCAGGAAGACCTGCCGGAAGCGCGGCATCGCGCTGCGGGCGGCGGCGCCGAGCAGGTCGGGGGTGACCGGGACGTCGCGCCAGCCGAGGACGGTCAGGCCCTCCTCGGCGGCGATGCCCTCGATCCGGGCGACGGCCGCGGCGTCCTTCTCGTCGTCCTCCGGCAGGAAGGCGATGCCGACGGCGTAGGAGCCGGCCGCCGGGAGCTCGAAGGAGACCTTCCCGCGCAGGAAGGCGTCGGGGATCTGGGTCAGGATGCCCGCGCCGTCGCCGGAGTCGGGGTCGGCGCCGGTGGCGCCGCGGTGCTCCAGGTTGCGCAGGACGTTCAGCGCCTGCTCGACGATGGTGTGGTCGGCGATGCCGGTCAGCGTGGCGACGAAACCGACGCCACAGGCGTCGTGCTCGTTCCGCGGGTCGTACAGGCCCTGAGCAGCAGGTCGCGCATCCGGCACGAGCGCGTACGGCTGGCGGGCGGCGCCGGCCTGGGGCTCGTTGGCGGAGTGCATGGATGCAGACAGCATCGGCTCTCCCGTCGTCGTCTTTCGGCAAGTTGGTGCAAGTAGGGACGACGTTGGCCCTGATGCGATGGTGCGGTGTCGTGCAAGTTACATGATGCCCACGATCCCGAGAAGCGGAATATCCCGTCCACATGGCGGGACGACACGCAGGTCAGGGGGTGTGTGGGAGGACGCGCCACAGTGCACGTCCCGACGATTGTGCCCAACCGTCCACCGCCCGAAACAGGGGCGAAACCGGACCGCCACAGAAGCCGATCATGGACGCCTGCGATTCCATCCCGGGAGCCCGTCCGCGGATGCGAATCCGCGGCTCGGGGGCCCGAATGGTGAGACAGTGCCAGGCGTCGCCGGGCGCCCATGTGTGAAACGTCACGCACTGCTCAGCATAGTCATGCACGACTCCGGTCAGCCCACATGGCCGCCGATCAGCCACCCGAGCAGGTAGGTCACCCCGGCCGCCGCACCGCCCAGCACCAGCTGCCGCAGCCCGCTGAACCACCAGCTGCGCGCCGTCACCCGGGCCACCACCGCGCCGCACAGGAACAGCCCGGCCCCGGCCAGCAGCATCGCCGGCAGCAGCGCGGTCGCCCCCAGCAGGTAGGGCAGCAGCGGCAGCAGCGCGCCGAGCGCGAAGCACAGGAACGACGAGCCGGCCGCCACCAGCGGCGACGGCAGGTCGGTCGGGTCGACGCCCAGCTCCTCGCGGGCGTGCACCTCCAGGGCCAGCTCCGGGTCGGCGGACAGCTGCCGGGCCACCTCGTGCGCCAGCTCCGGGTCCACCCCGCGCGACACGTACAGCTGGGCCAGCTCGGCCAGCTCCCCGTGCGGATTGCGGCTCAGCTCCAGCCGCTCGGCCTCGATCTCGGCCTGCACCAGCTCCCGCTGCGAGGCCACCGAGGTGTACTCCCCCGCCGCCATCGAGCAGGCGCCGGCCGCCAGGCCCGCCAGCCCGGTCAGGATCACCGTCCCGTTGGACGCCGCGCCGCCGACCACGCCGGTCATCAGCGCGAAGTTGGACACCAGCCCGTCCACCGCGCCGAACACGGCCGGCCGCAGCCAGCCCCCGTTGACGTCCCGGTGGTGGTCGGCCGCGGGTATCCGGGGCTGGTGTCCGGCGTCGGCCTCCATGGTGATCGTGCTCATCGTCGTTCCCCTCCGTCGTGGTTCGTCAGCCCTGAACGTAGCCCGCCTGACCTGGGCATTTCCAGCAAAGTAAGGCTGTCCGAACACCACTGAGGCCACCCTTCGCAAACCTCGCGAAGGGTGGCCTCGGCCGGGGGAAGCCCCAGGTCAGATGGGGTTCTTGACGTCCTCGCCGACCGTCTCGGCGGCCGCCACGTCGGCCACGGGCCCGGCCGGCTCGCGCAGCACCGGCTTCCCGTCGGCCTTCTCCTCAGCCTTCTTCCCGCTCTTCCCACTCGTGCCGCTCTTCTCCCCGGACTCGGCGTCCTCCGCCGCCAGGTGCGCGGCCGGATCGATGCTCGCCGGGTCCTCCCGCCCGGGCCGCGTCCTGCCCACGATCACGAAGTACGCCACCGCGGCGACGAACACCCCGATGGACACCCAGTCGTTCAGCCGCAGGCCGAAGTAGACGTGCGCCTCGTCGATCCGCAGCCACTCGGTCCAGAACCGGCCCACCGTGTACGCGGCCACGTACAGCGCGAACGCCCGGCCGTGGCCCAGCGTGAACCGGCGGTCCGCCCAGATCACCAGCACCGCGACGCCGACGCACCACAGCGACTCGTACAGGAAGGTCGGGTGGTAGACGCCCTTCACGACCTCGCCGTTGGCCAGCGTCTTGTCGATCTCCAGGCCCCACGGCAGAGTGGTCGACCGGCCGTACAGCTCCTGGTTGAAGTAGTTGCCCCAGCGGCCCAGCGCCTGCGCGAGCGCGATGCCCGGTGCGATGGCGTCGGCGTACGCGGGCAGCGGCACGCCCCGGCGGCGGGCACCGATCCAGGCGCCGACCGCGCCCAGCGCGACGGCGCCCCAGATGCCGAGACCGCCCTCCCAGATCTTGAGGGCGTCCCAGGGGTTCTTCCCCTCGGCGAAGTACAGCCGGCCACCGTCGGTGATCACGTGGTAGAGGCGGCCGCCGACCAGGCCGAACGGCACGGCCCACACGGCGATGTCGCCGACGGTGTGCTTGGCACCGCCCCGGGCGACCCAGCGCTTGCTGCCGAGCCAGACGGCAACGACGACACCGAGGATGATGCAGAAGGCGTAGGCGCGCAGCGGGATCGGTCCCAGGTACAGGACGCCCCGCGACGGGCTGGGAATGTAGGCGATATCCATGGCAGTTCCGACGCTACAGGGTCCGACGGCCCGTTCGGGGCCCCTTGTGGTCACAGAAACCGAACAACGGGCGGCGCCGCCCCCTCCGGACGGGGAGGGAGCGGCGCGGCGGAGCGGGCTCAGCCGGCCGTCGGCGACGGGTTGTTGGCCTCCGAGGCGGTGCTGGTCGGCGCCGGGGTCTGCCCGTGCGAACCCGCCGTACCCAGCTGCTTGCCCTGGTTCGCGGCGTCCACCCAGGCCACCAGGTTGGCCGGGGTGATCTCCTCGCTGCCGTTCTTCGGGTAGATCGGCTGGCCGTTGAGCAGCACCGTCGGGGTGGACTTGAAGCTGGACTTGTCGAAGTCCTGCTGCACCGCGGACACCCACCCGCCGAACTTGTTGTCGTTGACGCAGGACTGGAACTCGGGCGTGTCCAGGCCGTTGACCTGCTTGGCCAGGCTGAGCAGCACGGTCTTGTCGCCGAAGGCGTCGTTGGTCTCGTCCGGCTGGTTGCGGTACAGCACGTCGTGGAAGTCCCGGAAGTGCCCGGCGTCCTGGGCGCAGCCCAGGGCGTTGGCGGCGGTCTTGGAGCCCTTGCCCCCCACGGCCCGGTCGATGAACGACACGATGTGGTAGTTCGTGTAGATCTTCCCGGCGTCCTCCAGCTGGTCGATGGTGGAGGAGAACTCGCGCTCGAAGGTGCCGCAGGCGGGGCAGCGCGGGTCCTCGTAGACCGTGAGGACGGAGGGCGCGTTGCCCGCGCCGACCGGGATGACCAGGTTCTTGTCGCCGATCGTCCCGGCCGGGACGGCGGTCGGCGTCTCCGGCTTGGAGCGCTGGTTCTGCACCACGACGCCGACGATCACCGCGGCGGCGATCACCGCGAGCACGGAACCGCCCACGATCAGCTTCTTCTTGCGCCGGGAGGAGACCTCCTCGGCCTCCCGCTGTTCCAGCATCCGCTCGCGGGCGGTGCGCTTGCCTTCTCGGTTCTTCTCGCTCATTGCCTTGACATCCACGGTCGGGGGCCTTCGTCGGGTGCAGGGGTGTGGGGGTCAGTTCGCCAGCCAGGCGTCCACCGACAGCCGGGTGCGGGGCCGCCACAGCAGCCACCCGGCCAGCAGCAGGAACCCGGTGTCGCGCAGGATCTCCTGGAGGTACTCGGTCCGGGACTCGTCGACGTGCCCGCCGCCACCGAAGCAGCCGCAGTCGATCGAGATGCCGCGTGCCCAGGCGGAGGCGATCCCGGCGATGAAGACCAGCAGCAGCACCGCGGAGACCCCGGCCACCAGCCGGACGCCGAGGCCCACCACCAGCAGCACGGCCAGGGCCAGCTCCAGGAACGGCAGGCCGTAGCCGATCGGCTTGACCAGGCCCTCGGGCAGGATCTCGTAGGCCCGGACGGCCTGGGCGGCCTCCGCCGGGTCGGAGACCTTCGCCAGCCCGGCCCATCCCCAGACCACCGCGAGGCCGAGCCGCACGACCGTGCCGAGCCACTCGCTCCAGGCCGGCACCGGTCTCGCCGCCCGGGGCGTGGGCGCGGAGCCACCGGGCTGCGCGGTCATCAGGGAACCCCCCTCGGGAAACTCGTTCACTCCCTGAGGAACCGCGAGGAATGGGGGGTGGTTTCCTCCGCATTCAGGAATGAAGCCGGACGGGTGACGTTCTGTCCGAATGGACCGAACACCTGCGCGTCAGCGGCACCCCGCCGACCACCCCGCTTCGAACAGATCGGGGTGCCGGGCCGCCTCCGCGCACGCCACCGCCTCCCGCTCCGCGCGCTCGGCCCCGCGCCTGGCCAGCGCGTGCCCCACTTCCACGTGCACCCCGACCGCGGCGGCGAGCGCCAGCACGGCTGCCGCCGCCCGCAGCAGAACGGCCCGCTGGAGACCCCGCACCGGCTCACCCCTTCCGCTCGTCACCGCAACCGTTCGTGCACTCGTCCCTCCACTCAACGTCCGTCAACCCCGGCTGATGCGTGTCCCCACCCCTTGTTCACCCGTTCGGGCCCGCAGTCCGGCCGGAGCGCGGGGAGGAGCCGCGCGCCCGTGCCCACGCCCCGCGAAAAGCCGACGGCCCCCCACTCCCCGAGGAGTGGAGGGCCGTCGGCCGGATGTTCCTACCGCGTCAGCTCCTGCGGACGCCCTGGGCCAGCTCTCCGGCGAGGGCCCGCACCGCGTCCAGCGCCGCCGCCTCGTCCTCGCCCGCGTCCAGGATCCGCTTCACGAACGCCGACCCGACGATCACGCCGTCCGCGAACCGGGCGACCTCGGCCGCCTGCACCGCGTCCGACACCCCGAGCCCGACGCAGACCGGCAGGTCCGTCGTCGCCCTGGTCCGGGCGACCAGGTCCTCGGCCATCGACCCGACGGCCGACCGCGTCCCGGTCACGCCCATCACCGCGGCCGCGTACACGAACCCGCTCCCGGCCGCCGTGACCTCCGCCAGCCGCGCGTCCTTGCTGCTGGGGGCGACCACGAACACGGTGTCCAGCCCGTGCTCGTCCGCCGCCTTGCGCCACTCCTCGGACTCCTCCACCGGCAGGTCCGGCAGGATGCACCCGGCGCCGCCGGCGGCCGCCAGGTCCGCCGCGAACCGCGCCACGCCGTAGCGGTCGACCGGGTTCCAGTACGTCATCACGAGCACCGCGGCCTCGGGGTGCGCCGAGGCGACCTCCTGGACGGTCCGCAGCACGTCCTTGATCCGCACGCCGCCCCGCAGCGCGATGTCGTCAGCGGTCTGGATGACCGCGCCGTCCAGCACCGGGTCGGAGTGCGGCAGCCCGACCTCGACCACGTCGCAGCCGCCCTCGATGAGCGCGTTGACCGCCCGGATGCCGCCGTCCACGGTCGGGAAACCGGCCGGCAGGTACCCGATCAGCGCGGCCCGGTCCTCGGCCTTGGCGGCCGCCAGGACACCGCTCAGCTTGCCGGCGCTCAGCTTGGAAGTCATGATCACTTACCCCCCTCGGCGGCGCCGTCGCCCGCGCCGCCGGCCTGCTCGTCGTACAGGCCGAAGTACTCGGCCGCGGTGTGCATGTCCTTGTCCCCGCGCCCCGACAGCGAGACCAGGATGGTCGCCTCCGGCCCGAGCTCGCGCCCCAGCTCCAGCGCCCCGGCGAGCGCGTGGGCGCTCTCGATGGCCGGGATGATCCCCTCGGTGCGGGACAGCAGCCGCAGCGCCTGCATCGCGGCGTCGTCCGTGACCGGCCGGTACTCCGCCCGCCCGGTGTCCTTCAGCCAGGCGTGCTCCGGCCCGACCCCCGGGTAGTCCAGCCCCGCCGAGATCGAGTGCGACTCGACGGTCTGCCCGTCCTCGTCCTGGAGGACGTACGTCCGGGAGCCGTGCAGCACCCCCGGGTCGCCCTTGGTGAGGGTGGCCGCGTGCCGGGGCGTCTCGGCGCCCTCGCCCGCCGCCTCGCAGCCGATCAGGCGTACCCCGGCGTCCGGGATGAACTCGTGGAAGATCCCCATCGCGTTGGAGCCGCCGCCGACGCAGGCCACGACCGCGTCCGGCAGCCGGCCGGTCCGGTCGAGCACCTGCTGCCGCGCCTCGACGCCGATGATCCGGTGGAAGTCCCGGACCATCATCGGGAACGGGTGCGGCCCGGCGACGGTGCCGAACAGGTAGTGGGTGGAGTCGACGTTGGCGACCCAGTCCCGGAACGCCTCGTTGATGGCGTCCTTGAGCGTGCGGCTGCCGGACTTGACGGCCACCACCTCGGCGCCGAGCATCCGCATCCGGGCGACGTTGAGCGCCTGGCGCTCGGTGTCGACCTCGCCCATGTAGATGGTGCAGTCGAAGCCGAACAGGGCGCAGGCCGTCGCGGTGGCCACGCCGTGCTGGCCGGCGCCGGTCTCGGCGATGATCCGGGTCTTGCCCATCCGCCTGGTGAGCAGCGCCTGGCCCAGCACATTGTTGATCTTGTGCGAGCCGGTGTGGTTGAGGTCCTCGCGCTTGAGCAGGACGCGCGCGCCGCCCGCCTCGGCGGAGAAGCGGTGCACGTCGGTCAGCGGGCTCGGGCGCCCGGTGTAGTCCTTGAGCAGCGCGTCGAGCTCGGCGGCGAAGGCCGGGTCGGCCTTGGCCTTCTCGTACTCCTCGGCGACCTGCTCGACCGCGGCGACCAGCGCCTCGGGGATGAAGCGGCCGCCGTACGCGCCGAAGTAGCCGCGCGCGTCCGGCACCTGGGCGCCGGGCAGGTAGTCCTTTTCGGACATGGTGGTTTCCCTTGAACGGAGATGGACGACGATGACGTCTTCCCGGCCGGAGGTCGGCCGGACCGGATTCAGCCGGACGTCACGCGCCATCGCCGCCCCGGCACCTGCCCGGGCTCGCACCCGATGACGTACCGCACCCGACGCCCCAGCACCCGGCGTGCGGGTGCGCGGCAGCCGCGCGGGCGGCAACCGGGGGCGAGTCGGGCGGCGATCTTCATGGGATGGGTGTCAGTCCTTGTGCCGGACGGCGGGGTGGGCCCCGGCGGCGACCAGGTCGGCGACCGCGGCACGCGGGTCCTTGCCGGTCACCAGGGTTTCGCCGACGAGTACCGCGTCGGCGCCGAGGTTGGCGTAGTTGATCACGTCCAGCGGGCCGCGCACGCCGGACTCGGCGATCTTGACGATACCGTCCGGGATGGCGTGGGCGACGTTCTCGAAGGTGTTGCGGTCCACTTCGAGCGTCTTGAGGTTGCGGGCGTTGACGCCGATGATCCGGGCGCCGGCGTCCACCGCGCGCTTGATCTCCTCCTCGTCGTGCACCTCGACCAGCGGGGTGAGGCCGATCGACTCGGCGCGCTCGATCAGCGACACCAGGGCCGGCTGGTCGAGGGCCGCGACGATCAGCAGCGCGAGGTCGGCGCCGTGCGCACGGGCCTCCCACAGCTGGTAGGCGGTGACGATGAAGTCCTTGCGCAGCAGCGGGGTCTCCACCGCGGCGCGGACGGCGTCCAGGTCGGCCAGCGACCCGCCGAAGCGGCGCTGCTCGGTCAGCACGCTGATCGCGGCCGCACCGCCGGCCGCGTAGTCGACCGCCAGGGCGGCCGGATCGGCGATCGAGGCCAGGGCGCCCTTGGACGGGCTGGAGCGCTTCACCTCGCAGATCACCCGGACCCCGTCGCCCCTGAGGGCGGCGACGCCGTCCTTGGCCTCCGGTGCCCTGGCGGCGAGCTCCTTGAGCTCGTCCAGGGAGACCCGGGCCTGTCGCTCGGCGAGGTCCTCGCGGACCCCTTCGATGATCGAGTCGAGCACACTCACTCAGGAGCCCCCATCTTTTCTGCCAGTTGGTCGGCGCGAGTCGGCGGGCGACGGCCCACCGGCACTTCGATGGTATCGGCACCCGGGGGCGGGGGGCGCATCGGTTCGAACCACGTCTCGCGGACCGGACCCCCGCAACGGCGGTCCCCAGCTGGGGCTTCACCGGCCCCGCACCGGTTTTCGGACGGACTTCGCACCGGTTTAGGACGCTCTTCCGGCCGGAGCCGACCGGTGGCCGGGAAACGGGGCCGACGGCCGGGAACGGCGGCTCACGGCCCGCAACGGCGGTTCACGGCACGGCCCGGCGGCTCACGGCCCGACCTGGCAGAACGGCTCGACGGGCCCGATCACACCAGCGGCGGTGCCAGCCCGGCGCCGACCGGCGAGTTCCGCACCACGGTGAACACCAGCACCAGCAGCGCGATCAGCACCCAGCGCCGGGCCCCGACGGTGGTCCTGGGCGGCGGCCCGCCGGTCAGCGCGGCCCAGCCCCAGCGCAGCCAGAGCACCGCCAGCACCCCGAACAGCAGGACGGCGACGGCGTTGTCGTGCAGGGCGCCGGTGAGGTCCCCGTGGGTCAGCGCGTGGACGCAGCGCAGCCCCCCGCAACCGGGGCACCACCAGCCGGTGGCGGTCAGGAACGGGCAGTCGGGGTAGTGCCCGGGGGTGTTCGGGTCCACCACGGCGACGTAGGCGGTGGGGACGGCCACCGCCGCCAGCGCGGTCAGCGGCGGGCTCAGCCGGCGCAGCACGGGCGGCGGGGCGGAAGCGGTGGGGGCGGAGGTCACGCCCCGATTCTGCCCGGGTCGGGCCCGGACACGACGAAACGGCGGGCGTGGCGCGCCCGCCGTTCCGATGTACGACAAACGTGTGGTGCGACGAACCCGTCGTCAGGCGGCGACGGCGGCGCGGGCCTCGCGGGCCGCGACCTGCTCCTCGGCCGACTTGTAGACGTTGGTGCTGGCCTGCTGGCCCATGCCCGCGATGGACATGGCCTTGCCGACCACGCCGCCGGCCAGGACGACCGCCAGGCCGACCCAGACGAGCAGCACCGACGGCAGGATCATCGCGACGCCCGCAATGCCGAAGCCGACGAAGGAGATGACGACGCCGGTCCAGGCGGCGGGGGTGTGGCCGTGTGCTGCTGCTGCCATCTGAGTGGTGCTCCTTGGCTCTCGGGGCCCGGCCGGGCCTGCGGGGCCGCCGGCGGGTTGACGGGTTCCATTGTGCCGGGCCACACACCGGTGGCCCAAAGCGGGTGGCGGGTCTATCGCGTCACATGCGCGCAGCTCACACCGCGGTCGGGTCCTCGCCCCGATCCAGGGCCTTCCACAGGTCCCCCGGTGTGTCGGTCTTCGCCGGGGCCTTGCGGGTCGGCGCCTCGTAGCGGCTGCCCATCGCGGGCCAGCCCCGGCCGTAGCGCAGGGTGAGCAGTCCGGCCAGCGCGAGCAGCAGCCCGCCGACCAGCGCGACCCAGGGCCAGGCGGTGTGCGAGACCTCGGTGGCCGCCGAGCCGGTCAGCGCCAGCTTGCGGGCGGCCTCGGTGTCCAGCGCGGCGGTGTCGCCCGCCCCGGCCACCGAGGCGGCGGCCACGCCCAGCCCGGCCAGCAGCGTCAGCGCGCCGACCGCCAGCCGTCCGACGCCGCGCACCGCGAACACCGCGACGGCCGCGGCGAGGCCCACCAGGGCCAGCCCGCCGGGCAGTTCGGAGATCTTCCCGCCGCTGACGGACACGTCCAGGGTGCCGGCCCGGCCCTCGGCCCAGGTCCGCCCGACCGCGGTCAGCACCAGCACGGCGCTCAGCACGGTCAGCAGCAGCATCACGCCGAGGGTGCGGCGGCCGGGCTTGGCGGGGGCGGGGGTCTGCTCAGTCACCCGTCCACTATCCCCCGGCCGACGCCCTGGTCCGTACCCGGGGTGGGGAACGGGGTGGGGAACGGGAAGGGAACCGGGCGGGGAACGGGGTGGGTCACGGCGTCGCGGACAGGGTGGGTCACGGCGTGGGGAAGTCGTCCGTCCGCAGCACCACCGTCCGGCCGCCGAGCGGCAGGAACAGGTCGTTGCCGAACGGCACCCGCTCCGCCTCCCGGTACACCCCCTCGGGGGACGGCGCGGTGTGCACGGTGCAGACCGCCGCCACCGGATCGACCACCACGTACAGCGGCACGCCGCTGCGCGCGTACGCCCTCGCCGCCTCCGCCAGGCCGGGCCGGGCCACCTCCAGCACCGCCTCGACCCCGGCCGCGGCGAACCGGCCCCGCCCGCCCCGCACCGCGTCCCGGGCGAGCACGGCCAGGTCCGGGGCGAGCACCGTGCCGGGTTCGGGCACGGATACGGAACCCGACCCCGGATCAGGTGCGGGTGCGGAGTCGGGCGCGGGTGCGCCGGGTACCCCCGGGAAGTCGACCGCCACCCCGGAGAGCACCCGGCCGTGGCCCGCCGGCTGCTCGCCGAGCTGCCCGGCGGCGCCGAGCACGACCGCCCAGCGCAGCTCGTCGTACGGCACCTCGGGCATCCCGGCCGCCTCCTCGCACCTCAGGACAGTTCCGGCCTCCGCAGCGTATTGGCGGTGGCGACCGCCCGCAGCACGGCGGCCGCCTTGTTCCGGCACTCGGTGTCCTCGCCGTGCGGGTCGGAGTCGGCGACCACGCCCGCGCCGGCCTGCACGTACGCGGTGCCGCCGCGCAGCACGGCGGTGCGGATCGCGATCGCGGTGTCCGAGTCCCCGGCGAAGTCCAGGTAGCCGACGCAGCCGCCGTACAGGCCGCGGCGGGTGGGCTCCAGCTCCTCGATGATCCGCATCGCCCGGGGCTTGGGCGCGCCGGAGAGGGTGCCGGCCGGGAAGCAGGCGGTCAGCACGTCGAAGGCGGTGCGCCCCGGGGCGACCTTGCCGGTCACCGTCGAGACGATGTGCATCACGTGGCTGTAGCGCTCGATGTGCATGAAGTCGACCACCTCGACGCTGCCCGGCTCGCAGACCCGGCCGAGGTCGTTGCGGCCGAGGTCCACCAGCATCAGGTGCTCGGCCCGCTCCTTGGGGTCGGCGAGCAGCTCGGCGGCCAGCTCCGCGTCCTCGTGCGGGGTGGCGCCGCGGTGCCGGGTGCCGGCGATCGGGTGCAGCATCGCCTCGCCGTCGCTGACCTTGACCAGCGCCTCCGGACTGGAGCCGACCACGTCGAAGCCGCCCTCGGTCCCGCCGTCCGGGCCGGGGAAGCGGAACAGGTACATGTACGGGCTGGGGTTGGTGGTGCGCAGCACGCGGTAGACGTCCAACGCGGAGGCCGGGCAGGGCGCCTCGAAGCGCTGCGAGGGCACCACCTGGAAGGCCTCGCCGGCCCGGATCCGCTCCTTGATCTCCTCCACCGCGGCCCGGTACGGCTCGCCGCCGAACGGCGAGTGCACCTCGCCGGGGCCGGCCGGGGTGAAGGTGGCCAGGCCCGGGTCGACCGGCTTGAACAGCTCGGCCTCCATCGCGTCCAGCCGGGCCACCGCGTCCGCCCAGGCCTCGTCCACGCCGCTGGCCAGGTCGTTGTGGTTGACGGCGTTGGCGATCAGCAGCACCGTGCCGTCGACGTGGTCGAGCACCGCGAGGTCGGTGGCGAGCAGCATGGTCAGCTCGGGCAGGCCCAGGTCGTCCGGGTTGAGGTCGGGCAGCTTCTCCAGCCGGCGGACGATGTCGTAGCCGAGGTAGCCGACCAGGCCGCCGGTGAGCGGCGGCAGGCCGTCGTCCTGCCGGCGCGGGGTGTGCAGGGCCTGCAGGGTGGCGCGCAGCACCTCCAGCGGGTCGCCGGCGGTGGGGATGCCGACCGGCGGGCTGCCGAGCCAGCGCGCCCCGCCGTCCGGGCCGACGGTGAGCGCGGCGGCGCTGCGCACCCCCACGAAGGAGTAGCGCGACCAGCTGCGGCCCTGCTCGGCGGACTCCAGCAGGAAGGTGCCGGGGCGCTCCTCGGCGAGGCTGCGATAGAGGCCGATCGGGGTGAGGCCGTCCGCGAGGAGCCTGCGGGTGACCGGGATGACCCGGGTGTCGACGGCGAGCTTGCGGAAGGCTTCGAGATCCATGACGGGCGGCACCTTCTGGAGTTGTGGACGGGGTGGGGTCAGGACAGCGGGAGCACGTCGGCGTCGAAGCAGGTGCGGTCGCCGGTGTGGCAGGCCGCACCGGTCTGGTCGACCTTCACCAGCAGGGTGTCGCCGTCGCAGTCCAGGGCCACCGACTTGACCGCCTGGACGTGGCCCGAGGTGTCGCCCTTCACCCAGTACTCGCGGCGGCTGCGGCTCCAGTAGGTGCAGCGGCCCGTGGTCAGGGTGCGGTGCAGCGCCTCGTCGTCCATCCAGCCGAGCATCAGCACCTCGCCGGTGTCGTACTGCTGGGCGATGGCCGGGACCAGCCCGTCCTCGGAGCGCTTGAGCCGCGCGGCGATCTCGGGTGCGAGGGCGGTGCTGCCGGGGGCGGCGGGTGTGGTGGACATGAGCACCATTGTGTCAGCCCGCCCCGGCTGCCCTGCGGGGCGGCGCTCCCTGCGCCGGAGCGCCGCCCTCGGCCGACCCCGGCCCCCTGTTCGCCCTGCACGCAGCACTCCCCTCACATCCAAGAAAAAGCAATTTCAATAAATGAGAGACAATCAGATCACTCGCCCACAAAAGAGAAGAAAGCGCAAAACTCTCGAAAACAAGAAATCTACAGAAGATCGGGATGCCTCTCTCCTCGATGCACCGAGGAGAGAGGCACCCCGAGAAGAGAAACAATCGCCACCGAATTAGCTCGCACCGGCCAGGAGGCCTCATATCTGAGAGCCCGTGCACCCCGCTCCATCAGCGGGGCGCACGGGCCAAACCACCTCGAGGAAGGCGACCGCCTTGGCCCCTCCCCCGTGGAGGACCAGCGCAAATCCGATGAGCAGACCCATAGCCAGAGCCCAATGAGCCCGGCCTAAAAATTACGACTGGACTCAAAAAATATTGATGGTGCCCCTCGGATGCATCCGAGGGGCACCACCGAAAGAACTACCCACCCCGCCCGCCTCGCCCGCGCGAGGCGGGCCGGCGGGCCGGCGGGCCGGCGGGCCGGCGGGCCGGCGGGCCGAAGAAGCGAACCAGCTCCGAAAGCAGAAGGGCGACGGCCTCCGACAACGAGTCCGCTACGGGTGCAGCTGCCAGGTGAGCTTGGGGCCGCCCTGCTTGTTGCTCGCGGTCAGGGTGCAGGTGTAGTCGCGCCAGCCCTGCTGGTAGTTGGCGGTCGCCGGGCCGAACTGGCGGCCGTAGTAGGTTTTCCCGTCGCCCTGCCGGGCCTTGGCGGCGGCTTCGGCCTCCTTGCAGCCGTCCCGCATGGCGAGCGCGAGCGGAATGTCGCCGGTGATGCCGTCCGCGAGCTTGAGGTCGGCGATCACCTCGCCGTCGTGGTCGCCGGCGCAGGGGCGTTCCTCGGGCTTTGTGATCACCGGGCTCAGCTGCGGGTGGTCGAAGCAGGCGCCGACCGGGAAGAACGCGTACGGCGGCTGCGGCGTGGGCGTAGGGGTGGGTGTCGGTGTCTGGGTGGCCGTGGGAGTCGGCGTGGGCGGCGGCGGCGCGGCGGCCGGCTTCTTGTCGTCCGGCCACAGCACCGCGGTGGCCACCACCGCGAGCAGGACGACCAGCACGGCGGCGACGGTGAGGACCAGGCCGCGGGACGGGCGGGGCCCGCCTGCGGACGGCGACTGCTCGGAGGTCATGGCCACGAGGATGGCCCACCCGTCCCCTCCCCGGCAGGCAGTTCGCCGAACTCCCCTCATCCGGGCTGCCATCCACACCTGCAGCGATGCCGTGGGACACTCCCTCAGGAGAACAAAAGCTATTCAGATGGACGGGATTCCGGTGTGGGCTCTCGGCATGCCGAGAGCCCACACCGCAGTCAACCCTGCCATGAGTCGAGGGAAATGCTCGGACCATCGCCGAGGTAGCTGATCAGTGCCCCCTTAGTGGTGGAGACAAATTCGTCCGGTACGGCATCGACACCGACCCACGCCACTTCCGAGTGCTTGTCAGGCTCCCCGTTGGCAAGTTCGCCGGACCACCGATGAGCGGCGAAGACGACGGTCAGAAAGCCGTTGGGCGCCTCGACGCCCCGGGCCCCGTGGATGACGTGGGCCAGGCACAAATCGTCAGGGCTGACAACGAGTCCTGTCTCCTCCCTGAGCTCACGCACCGCGGTCTCCGTGATCGGCTCGCCGGGTTCGTTCTTGCCAACCGGCAGATCCCACATGCCCTGCGCAAACTTCGCCTTGGGCCCTCTCCGCAGGAGAACGACCCGCTGGGCTTCGAGATCATGGACGATGACAGCCGCGACCAGCAAGGTCATCGACTCCGTGGCCGGTTCGAGAGTGCTCTGATCAACGGTCGAGTGAGCCACGTCGGTCGGGTCCTTCCTGCGGTGCGGCTGTCATGTCAGTGCCTCGCGTACGCGGCGTTCCAAGTCAACGGCTCCTGGGACACCACGCCTACGGTAGACCGCCAAGCGTGGGCGAATCGAAGAGATCGCCTTTCTCGTCCGATCCGAAGTCATACCTTCCATCAGATCGAGCGCCCGCCCCCAGATCGCCACCGCCTCGTCCGCCCGCGCCTGCGCCTCCACGCTGTCGCCGAGATCGGCATAGGTGAGGGCATGGACTCTCCTGTACTTCTCGGCGTCCCAACGGATCAATGCGGCACGGTGCTGCCGCTCCGTTCCCACGTGATCTCCAAGATCAGTGAGAGTACGCGCCGTATGGCTGGCGACGGTGCCGGCTGCCGGTCCACTGACGAGCGAGAAGCTCGGCTGCTGATCGCCGCCACGGGTAAGCGAGTTCTCCGCTGCGAGGAGCGCCTTGGCTGCCGCAGGCTTATCACGGATTGCAGCAAAAGCGCGTGCATGGGTGATGTGGAGCAACGCTTCGGTCCTACTGTCCACCCGTCCGATGCTTCGGGTGAGCGCGTTCTCGATCAGCGCGACACAGTGGTTGGACAGCTTGAGGCTGAGCGCTTGGTGGGCCAGGGCACGCATCATCCAACCGGCATGACCATGAGGATCGGCCTCGACAGCGAGCTGGTAGCCGACCTGGTAGTAGCGCTGGGCCGCGCCTTCTTGGCCGAGATCATGGTGCTTCCACCCCGCAAGGTAGGCAAGTTCAGCGACCGCCCCGAAGGCCCGACGCCGCGTATCTTCGTCAGGAAAACGGCCATTGAGCATCGGGGCTGCCGTGTCGGCAAGATAGGCGGTCACGGTCGTCAGTCCATGCCCGCCGCCGAGCCGTTCGTCCGCCGCGCTGAACACTGCCGTGATCTGTCGGACGACTTCGACTTCCAGCTCGCCCACCCTCGCCATGCCGGTTCGAGCTCGCATCAGACGCGAAACCGGTTCGGGGTCGTAGAGCAGCGGCATCGCCACTCCGGTGGTGGTAAAGGCAGCAGCAGCCAGGAAGGTCCGACGCTCCACATCGGCGCGACCGAGGTTGGCGGCCGCCTCCACTGGATCGATACTCGCCGCCAACGACTCTTCCGGGCTCGCGAAGCCGAGTTCGGCGAGGGTGACGCGGCGCCCGGAGCGACGGGACAGCGCCTCCGCGATGTACTGACCTACTTGCCCGGCCGGCTGTGCGCCATTGATCCAGTGGGCCACGGCGGACTTGTTGGTCAACAAGCTCTCGCCATTCTCCGCACCGACCCGCCGCACCGCGCCCGCCAACGACTCATAGGTACATCCGGCGGCTGAAATAGCCTCCCTGAGGCGGTGATTGGGCTCTTTGAACGTGGCCACGACCGATCCTCCGACTTGGAGCAGTAAACCGCGTAAACCACTCTACGTGTCGAATCGCCTACCCATCGTGCCCCTGGATCGGTTCACTGAACAGTGCCTGCCGGGACCACCTCCCGCAAACCCGGCCCCCTGTCGGTGCCACACCCGGCGCCGCCATCCCGACCACCACGTCGCTGTCCATGCACTCCCGACAGCGAAGCGTGGGATCAGGTGTGCCGGCAGCGGCGCCCGATCCGATTCATCCAGCACCACGTGCCCTCCGGCTCGCCATGCCGAAAGCCGGAACAGGAGGGAACCGATGGACAACACCCTGACCGCTCTGGCCGGGCAGATCGCCCAGCTGGACGCCGTGGACTCCGCCCCCTTGGAGCGGATGCGCCACGAAGCCCTGACCGCCCAGGCCCCCTGGAAGGAGGAGTACGGCGCCTACCAGTCCGGCGGCTGGTGGACCACCTCGCTGATGAACGCCTCCGGCGACGCCGCCGACGTGACGATCGGCGACTGCGCCGCCCGTCCGACCGACCTGCTGGGCCGGATGCCGGCCACCGCCGCGTTCCTGGCCGACCTCGGCCTGGACTTCATGTGGGTGCGGCTCGCCCGGCTGGAGGGCAACGCCTTCCTCTGGGAGCACCGCGACTACGACGAGCTCGACCAGGTCGAGCGGCACCGGCTGCACATCCCGCTGCACACCAACAGGTCCGCCTTCCTGGTCACCGGCGGCACCAAGGTGCACATGACGGGCGGGCGGATCTGGCGGCTCACTCCGACCTACGCCCACGGGGTGTGCAACCTGCTCGGCCCGGACCGGATCCACCTGATCGCCGACGTGTACGCCGACGACGCCTACCGCCACCTGGCCCGACGTCCCGCGCTCAGCCCGGTGGTCGCGGAGCCGCTGCCCGTCGCCGACCAGACGGTCCTGGCCGCGCGGCTGGAGAACGCCCGCAACATGGCCACCCTCGGCTACACGGAGGCGGCCGAGCGGATGCTGCTGCGGCTCTTCTACACGTACGCCCTGCCGGAAGGCACGGTCTACGACCTGATCGCCGAACTGCACACCTCCCTCGGCGACATGGAGGCCGCGACGCGCTGGGAGACCGCCAAGCGCCGCCTCCTCGCGATCCCCGCCTGATCCCAGCCCGCACCTACGCCCGGAAGGAAGAAGCGCATGCCCACCCTGCAACTGGCGGCGATCACCCAGGCCAACCGGCCCGCGCAGCTGCCGCTGCTGTCGAAGCTCGCCGACGTCCTGGCCACCTCCCCGGCGGTGACCCACCTGATGGTCCGAGGGTCGCTGGCCCACGGCACCGCCGACCGTCTGTCCGACGTCGACTTCGTCGCCGGCGTCCACGACGCCCACTTCCCGTCGTTCGTCGAGGCCCTGGACACCCTGATGCCGGTCGAGGCCGGCGCCCTGCTGCCCGGCTGGCGCGACACGATCGTCGCCGACCTCGGCGGTGTCGGGATGGTCTTCCTCGTCCCGGACGAGGGCAAGCTCCACCAGATCGACCTCTACGTCGCGCCGGCCTCCCGGATCCCGCGGCTGCAGGAGACGGTCAGCACTGCCGTCCTCCTCGACCGCCGGCCCGGACCGGTCGCCGCGCCGGACGTCGCGGCGGCCGAGAGCTTCGCCGCCGCCTTCCTCGCCCGGCCGCGCTCCTGCGTCGAGCTGCTGATCGAACACCTGGTGCTGGCCGTTCTCCTGCACAAGCGGATCAAGCGCGGCCAGCGGTTCGTGGCGTACTCCGAGTGGCACCGGTTGCACACGGCCACGAAGGACCTGATCAAGACCGCCCTGGCCCCCGCCTCCCGGTTCTGGGGCTGGTACCAGCTGCGCGAGGAGATCGCCGTCACCCCGATCGGCCGCGCCTGCCTGGGCGACCTGGACGCCGCGATCAGCGGCCCGGCCGTCCCGGAGGCGGTCGACGTCACCGAGGCGATCGAGCGGGTGCTCGCCCTGGCCGAGCGGGCCTGCCCGCAGGCGCTCGACGGCCTGCACGACGCCGTCGCCGCCTACCGCACCTACCAGGAGCTGGTGTGAACGCACTCCACCTCGCGGGCCCGGCCGCCAGCCGGGCCCGCGAGGGCCTGACCGCCGTCTTCTTCGGCGGCGTCGTCCCCGCCTCCGCCCAGGAGGAGACGCTGGCCGAGGAGATCGGCCGGGCCCTCGCCCACGCCGGCTACCAGCTCCTGCACGGCGGCTACAACGGGCTCATGGAGGCCGCCGCCCGCGGAGCCGGAGGCCAGGGAGCCACGGTCGCCGCCGTCACCCTGACCGGCAAGCACGACGAGTGGGGCGCGTTCAACCCCCACACCACCCTGTCCGTCCACCTGCCCGACCCCGGCGCCCGCCTCAACCACTACCTGGAGAACGCCGACCTGGTCGTCGCCATGGGCGGCGGAGTCGGCACCCTCCACGAGCTGACCGCTGCCCTCTACTACGCGACCACCATCCGGCCCGTGCCGGTCTGTCTCGCGGGCGCGGCGGCCCTGCGCCTGCTCGCCTTCCTGCGCGAGGAGCGGTGGCTGTACGAGACCCCGACCCGGCCGCTCGGCTTCCTCGCCACCGCCGAGTCCGCCGACGCCTTCCGCGCCCACCTGGCCTCGCTCGACACCACCCCGATCGGAGGAGCATGATCACCCGCACCCCGTCGGACGGCCTCGCCGCCCGACTCGCCGAAACCGCGTGCGTCAACGCCCCGTTCAAGCTCGCCGACGGAGGCCGGCTCGACGCGTACTTCGACGAGTACCGGCTCGCCTCCGACCCCGCGCTCCTGCGCGACACCGCCACCGCCATGGCCGACCTCGTCCCCGACGACGCCCAGGTGCTCGCCGGCATCGAACTCGGCGGCGTCCCCCTCGTCGTGGCGCTGTCCGCCGCCACCGGCCTGCCCGCCGTCTTCGTGCGCCGCAAGCCCAAGGGCTACGGATCGTTCCACCAGGTCGAGGGCCTTCCCATCGACGGCCGCCGCATCGTCCTCGTCGACGACGTGGTCCGCTCCGGCGCCCAACTGCTCCACATGGCACGCATCCTGCGGATGGTGGGCGGACCGGTCACCCACGCGCTCTGCGTCCTTGAGCGCCCGCTCGGCGGCCGGACGCTGCTGGCCGAGCACCGCGTCACCCTGAACTCGCTGTTCACCGAGGCCGACCTGCCGGCGCCCCGGGCGGGCGGTGCCGCGTGAAGCGGGCCGTGCTCTTCGACCTCGACGGCGTCCTCGTCGACAGCCGGGACGCCCAACTCGCCACCCTGGCAGGCTATGCGACCGCCGCGCTCGGCAGGCGGGTGACCGTCGCCGACCTCCCTACCGCCGCCGCGACCACCCCGCGCGAGTACGTCCTGTCCGACCTCGGGCTGGACGGACCGATCAACGAGGATGGCTGGGCCGCGGCGAGCGCCACGGCCACCCTGACCGCCGAGGTGTTCCCCTACGTCGCCGAAACCCTCGCCGCGCTCCGCGAGGCGGGAGTCGGCACCGGTGTCGTCACCCTGAGAAGCCGCGAACGGGTCAACTGGCTGCTGCCGCAGGACATCCTCGACCAGCTGGACACCGTCGTCTGCTACGAGGACGCCCAGCCCAAGCCCGCCCCTGACGGCGTGCTGCTCGCCCTCGAGCGGCTCGACGTCACCCCGAGAGCGGGCATCTTCGTCGGCGACACCGAGACCGACATCCACGCCGCCCACGCCGCGGGCGTCACCGCCGTCGGAGCCGGCTGGGGCTTCGCCGGCCCTGAAGCGCTCACCCGGGCCGGAGCCCACCTCGTGATGCCCCGCGCCGACCACGCCGCCTTCGTCCTGCCCCTCCTGGTCGGCATCGGCCGTCAGGAGGACAACTCCAAGCGATCTTGACCCCGGAGCCGCTACTGTTGGTGGCGCAGTCGCAGCGCACCGTTGCGTCCGCTGTCGGCTGCGCCACCTCAGAGCGACGGAATACCGGAGTCATGGTCTACACCGTGGGGGCGCGAGCTATCTGCGCCGAGCTGGAGAACTGAGAACCACTCAGTCCTCGTTCTCGGCCCGGCTCGGCGTGTGATCACCCCCCACCTCTCCGCGACTCTTCCGTGAGGGCCCTACCGCCATGCGCTCGACGCAGATCCGCTCCACCTTCCTGGACTTCTTCACCACGCGCGGCCACCGCCACGTCCCGTCCAGCCCGCTCATTCCCTCCGACCCGACCCTGCTGCTGGCCAACGCCGGCATGAACCAGTTCAAGCCCTACTTCCTGGGCGAGGTCACCCCGGAGTACCCCCGCGCCACCACCATCCAGAAGTGCGCCCGCACCTCCGACATCGACAACGTCGGCCGCACCAACCGGCACGCCACGTTCTTCGAGATGATGGGCAACTTCTCCTTCGGCGACTACTTCAAGGCCGACGCCATCGCCTACGCCTGGGAACTCCTCACCCAGGGCTACAACCTGGAGAAGGACCGCCTCTGGATCACCGTCCACCAGGAGGACGACGAGGCCGAACAGCTCTGGCGCAAGATCGGCGTCCCCGCCGATCGGATCCAGCGCCTCGGCGCGGACAACTTCTGGGACATGGGCGTCCCCGGCCCCTGCGGCCCCTCCTCCGAGCTCAACTACGACCGCGGACCGGCGTTCGGACGCGAGGGCGGCCCGGCCGTCGACGGCGAACGGTACGTCGAGATCTGGAACCTCGTCTTCATGCAGTCCATGCGCGGCGAGGACGACGACAACGGCACCTTCCCGATCCTCGGCAACCTGGCCCAGCAGAGCATCGACACCGGCCTCGGCCTCGACCGCCTCGCCGCGATCCTCCAAGGCGTCGAGAACGTCTGCAGCACCGACCTCCTCCTGCCCACCCTCACCACCGTCCAGGAACTCGCCGGCCGCGACTACCCGGGCAGCGGCTCCGGCAGCGGCAAGGAGAAGGTCTCGTTCCAGGTTGTCTCCGAGCACGCCCGCTCGATCGCCTACCTGATCGCGGACGGCGTCCTGCCCGCCAAGGACGGCCGCGGCTACGTCCTACGCCGTCTGATGCGCCGGGCGATCCGGCACGCCCGTCTGCTCGGCATCGACCAGCCCGCTCTCGCCCCGGCCACTGCCAGTGTCATCGCCAACCTCGGCGATGTCTGGCCCGAACTCCACCACCAGGCCAGCCTCATCGAGCAGGTCGTCATCGCCGAGGAGGAGTCCTTCACCCGCACCCTCACCCAGGGCACCCGGCTGCTCAACGCCGCCATCACGCGCAGCCGTGAGGGCCGTTCCACTGCCCTCACCGGTGAGACCGCCTTCGAACTGCACGACACCTACGGCTTCCCCGTCGAGCTGACCATCGAGGCCGCCCGCGATGCCGGCCTGACCGTCGACGAGGACCGCTTCACCGCCCTGCTCGCCGAACAGCAGAAGCGCGCCAAGGCCGGAGGCAAGGCCAAGACCGCCGAGGCCCTGCGCCGCCAGGACGCCTACCGCGAACTGTCCGCCCGCCACGGCCGCACCGACTTCGTCGGCTACGACCGCCTCGACACCGAAACCACCGTCCTCGGCCTCATCTCCGACGGCACCGTCGTGCCCGGCGCCGACCAGGGCCGCACGCTCGAACTGGTCCTGGACCGCAGCCCGTTCTACGCCGAGTCCGGCGGCCAGGTCGGCGACAGCGGCACCATCCGCACCACCGGCGGTGCGCTCCTGGAGGTCCTGGACACCAGGCTCGGCCTGGAGGGCTTCCACGTGCACACCGTTCGCGTCTCCGAGGGTGAGATCCGGGCCGGCGAGCAGGCCGAAGCCCTGGTCGACGGCCCGCGCCGCGACGCCGTCGCCCGCTCCCACTCCGCCACCCACGTCCTGCACGCCATGCTCCGCCGCACCCTCGGCGACCACGCCCGCCAGCACGGCTCCCTCGTCGACGCCGGCCGCCTGCGCTTCGACTTCGCCCACTTCTCCGCCCTCGACCCCACCCAGCTCGCCGCCATCCAGGCCCTCGTCAACGACCACCTCCTCGACGGCCCCGAAGTCCACATCTGGCACGCCACCCGCTCAGAGGCCGAGGCTGCCGGAGCCACTGCCCTGTTCGGTGAGAAGTACGGCGACCAGGTCCGCATCGTCGACATCGGCGACTTCTCCCGCGAACTCTGCGGCGGCACCCACGTCCCCCACGGCTCGAACGCCGGCCCCGTCCGCATCCTCGGCGAAGCCTCCATCGGCTCCAACCTGCGCCGCATCGAAGCCCTCACCGGCCGCGACGCCCTCACCTACCACGACACCGAACGCCGTCTCCTCGAAGAACTCTCCGCCCTCCTCGGCACCCGCCCCCAGAACGCCCCCGACACCCTCCGCAAGCGCCTCGACGCCCTCACCACCGCCCAGCAGGAACTCGCCCGCCTCCGCGACACCGAGCTCCGCACCCGCGCCCAGCAGCTCGCCGCCTCCGCCCGTACCGTCCCTGGCGGCCGGATCGTCACCGCGAAGGTCGCCGACCTCAGCCCCGACGAAGTCCGCACCCTGGCCACCTACACCGCCGACATCCTGGGCAGCGACCATGCTGCAGTCATCCTCGGCACCGAACACGACGGCAAGGCTCTTCTCACTGCCGCCATCACCCACAGCCTCCACAACACCGGCGCCCAGGCCGGCCAGATCCTCGTCCCGGCGGCCCGCCTGGTCGGTGGCGGAGCCGGTGGCAAGGGCCCCGTCGCCAGCGCCGGCGGACGCCGCCCCGGGGCACTCGACCAAGCGCTCGCCCTGGCCGCCCAGGACGCGACCCAGGTTCTCGGGCAGTAGAGCCAGGCCGCCCTGGCACGGGCTGGAGGCTTTCCCTCCCCGGGAGGTCCCGCCGGCCCGTGCCACCTCCGCCTCAGGCCGTCAAGTCCTTCTGCAAGACCACGCTCTCGTAGTTGGTCACATCCCACCGCCACGTCCCGACTGGCGCGTACCCCCGCCTGCGGTACCAGCCGACCAACTCGACGGCCTCGGCCGACGTATCGATGACAGCCACCGTGGAACCGAGCGCAACGATGCGATCCTCCGCCAAGGTCAACAGCCGCTGCCCCAGGCCCGTCCCCCGATACGTGGGATCCACCGCGAGCTGCCAGAACGAGCCCACCCCAACGGGAGCCGGGTAACCGTCCGGGGCTGCGTACGGGGCCGCCACCGTCACAGTTCCCACCACGTTGGCCCCTTGTAGGGCCAGCCAGCATTCCCCCCTTCTCAGTCGACTGGCTGTGTCCTTCACAGACTGGTACGACGCGAAGAAGACCCGACCGGCCGCCGCATGATCGGCGTAGGCACGATGAAGCAAGCGCGTGAGCGTCTCAACCGAGTCGTCCTCAGAGAACCTCTGCACGACGGGAGCGGCCAAGGGACCGAGGGGCCCAGAGAAGTGGGCTGAATGAGTGGCCACGAAATCAAGTGTTCACCGGGGGCTGGAGGGCTGCCAGCTGTGCCGCGAACACCCGTTCGCAGCACAGGTTGAATTTTGCAAACACAGCCCCGACCTCGAACGACCAGCGATGAGCGGCGAAGACGACGGTCAGGAAACCGTTGGGTGCCTCGACTCCCCGCGCACCGTGGATGACGTGGGCGAACTGCAGGTCCTCAGGACTGACGACGAACCCGGTCTCCTCCTTGAGTTCACACACTGCGGTCCCGGTGATCGGCTCACCGGGCCGTCCCTGCTCGGCCACTGCCCGAAACGGCCCTCCACCACGTCCTGCCGCTACCCCGGGGTGAAGAGCAGCAGGAGTTCGAGTGTGGCCTCTCGGTGCGCCGAGAGGCCACACCAACCGAAGCGACGCCCGACTTCACCGTCCCCGAACCGTCTCGCCACCAGACGGGGAGGCCGACCGGACCGTCACCTTCACCGCGTCGAGGCCGTCGATCGGCGGCGTCCTCCGGTTCGACCTTGCACAGTGCCAGGTCAGGGCCGGCCAGATGGGCTGGGGTCATGGCCCGGGAGCCTATCCATCGGGTAGCCCCGATATTCCTCGATCGGAAAGTCCGGCAAGGGCGGACCGCCCTCGACCGCGCCCTGTTCCCGTCTGCTTCGTGCCTGCCCGCCGTCCGTCCACCAGCGCGGACGGCGGCCCCGACCGAACCGGTCGGGGCCGTCGTTGCCATCGTTGCCGTCGTGCCGCGAGCGGCCGTCGGGCTGCGGGTCAGGCCGTCCGGCCGGGGGCCGGGCGGGGCAGGCGGCGGCGGACGGCCCAGACGGCCGCCGCGAGGGCGAAGCCGTAGACGGAGACCAGCCCGTGGCCGTTCTCCTGGGCGAGCCACATCGCGAGGCCCAGTGCGGGGACGCCGGCGGCGAGGGCGATCTCCTTGGGGAGGCGGGTGCGGGTGAGGAGGGCGAGGGCGAGGGTGGCGCCGAGGAAGTAGGTGGCGCCGGAGCTGCCGGCGAAGTTGCGCGGGTCGGTGCTGGGGCCGCCGCCGAGGCCGAGCAGGGTGTCGATGCGGCCGGGCAGCAGGATGCCGGCGAGGAAGAAGCCGAGGGTGAGCGGAGCGCCCCAGTACCACTGGGCGAGCGCGGCGACGGCGGCGAGGGTGACGAGGTTCCACAGGCCGCCGAGCAGGCCGCCGTTCTGCATGAACACCGAGGTGAGCTCGCGCCACCAGCCGGACTTGGCGGGGTCCGCGTCCAGTGCGTCCATCGCGCCGGACCAGAGGAGTTGGAGCAGCACGCCCGCGACGGCGACCGCGGTCAGGGCGATCGCGGCCCACGGGAGCGGCCGTCCGCGCAGGGTGTCGCGGCCCACCACGCCGAGCCCGCAGTTGACCATCATGACCATCAGTGCGGCCGTGGTCACGTTGAAGACGATCGCCCCCATGTCCGGCTCCTCCCCCTGGCTCCGGCGTTTTCCAACACCGTTCGAAAACTTGACGGGGCAAAGCTAGCACAGTTTTCGAACAGTGTTGGAAAACGCTGTACGGTGAGGGGCATGAAGCTCACCAAGGACCGCATCGTCGACGCGGGCATGGCCGTCTTCGCCGAGGTCGGCTACCAGAACCTGTCCATGCGCCAGGTCGCCGACCGGCTCGACGCCCACGCGGGCAGCCTCTACTACCACGTACGCGGCAAGGACGAACTCCTCGCCCTGATGGCCGACCGGGTCTGTCTCCGGGCCTACGACGCCGGCACCCGAGCCCTCACCGCACTCCCGCCCACCGCCACCTGGCAGGACCGCACACAGGCCCAGGCCACCGCCCTGCGCCTGAGCATCAAGCAGCACCCCGGCGGCGCCCAACTCCTCGCCGAGAGCCCCGGCATGCTCAGCACCGGCGCCCTCTCCCTGATGGAACGCCTCCTGCGCACCCTCCTCGACGCCGGCCTGCCCGCCGACCACTGCCACATCGCCGCCGACACCCTGCTCAGTCACGTCACCGGCTTCGTCCTCCAGGAACAGAACCAGCCCGCGACACCCCCACCCGTCACCGCCGAGCTCTACACCGACCTGCGCGAACGGTTCCCCCTCCTCATGGACCCGTCCACACCCCGCCACAGCCAGGACGAGAAGTTCGCGCGAAGCGTCCGCCTGCTCTGCGCCGGCATCGCGACGCTCCCCTAGGCTGACGGCATGTCGAACCACGCCCTCGCCGAACGCCACCGGCTCGCCCAACTCCTCACCGCCGCCGGGCCGGACGCGCCCACGCTCTGCGCCGGGTGGACGACCCGGGACCTCGCCGCCCACCTGGTGGTCCGGGAGCGCCGGCCCGACGCGGCGGCCGGCATCCGGGTCGGGGCGCTGGCCGGGTGGACGCGGCGGGTGCAGGACGGGTACGCCGAGCGGCCGTACGAAGAACTGGTGCGGTTGTTCCGGGCCGGGCCTCCGGTCTACTCCCCGTTCGCCCTGCCCGGCGCGGACGAGGCGGCGAACACCGTGGAGTACTTCGTCCACGCCGAGGACGTCGTACGGGCGGCCGAGGACTGGACCGCTCAGCCCGTGCCGCCCGGGCGCGCCGAGGCCCTCTGGCGCCGCCTCCCGCTCATCGCCCGCCTGGAGGCGGGCCGCCGCTCCCCCGTCCGCCTGGCACTCACCCACCCGGACGGCCGTTCCCTCACCGTCGGCCCGGCCGGAGCCGCCACCGTCCGGGTCACCGGCGAACCCGGTGAGCTGGTGCTCTTCACCTACGGCCGCGGGGCCCTGGCCGCCCTCTCCGTCGACGGTGCCTCCGACGCCGTCGAGGCCCTGCGCCACGTCCTTCCCCTGCCCCCGAGGTAGACCGCGGGACCACACCTCCGCCGGGCCACCGGGGACCGCGGCGCCGGACGCCGCCCGGCCGGAGGGGTGGGGCGGCTTCCCCGGCTGCGGATGTCAGTGCCCGGGTGCAGACTCGCAGGTGGCCGGGGTCCGCCCCGGGCCGCCCGGCCGTCCCGTCCGTCGAAGGGCACACCGCCATGCTCACCACCGACTTCCCCATCGGCTCGCCCTGCTGGATCGACCTGGGCAGCCCGGACATCCCCGCCACGGCCGCGTTCTACAGCACGGTCTTCGGCTGGACCTTCCTGGAGATCCCCGACACCGGTGGCTACGGCTTCGTCCAGCTGAACGGGAAGACCGTCGGCGCGATCGGCTCGCTCAACGAGGGTGACCCGTCCACCTGGACGACGTACTTCCGCAGCTCCGACGCGGACGCCACCGCCAATGGCGTCCGGCAGGCCGGCGGCAAGGTCCTGGTCGAGCCGATGGACGTGATGCAGGAGGGCCGACTGGCACAGTTCTCGGACCCGCAGGGAGCCCGGTTCGCCGTCTGGCAGTCCGGCAACACCAAGGGCCTGGACGCCGTGTCGGAGGAGGGCGCCCTGGTCTGGGCCGAACTGCACACCTCCGACCCGGACGGCGCCTTCGCCTTCTACCGGCAGCTGTTCGGCTGGCGGGTGGAGAACTTCGAGCCGTCGCCGGGCATGACCTACCGGGTGCTCTCCACCGCCGAGGGCGACCAGCGGGACACCAGCTTCGGCGGCATCGCCCCGACGATGTCCCCGGAGCAGCCCTCCGCCTGGACGCCGTACTTCGCCGCCGAGGACGTGGACGCGGTGATCGCCAGGGCGACGGCGGCCGGCGGCTCGGTGCTGATGCCGGCCGCGGACGTGGAGAACGTCGGCCGGCTGGCCTGGCTGGCGGACCCGAACGGCGCTCCCTTCGCGCTGATCAAGGGCGAGCCCCAGGAGTCCTGAGGGTGCGGCGAGGGCCCGCGGTTCCGGGAACCGCGGGCCCTCCTCACGCACGGAACGCGCGCGGAACCTCAGCGCACGTGCCGAACGTCAGCGCACCGGGTACCCGGCCTCGCGCAGCGCGCCCTTGACGTCGCCGATCCGCAGGTCCCCGAAGTGGAACACGCTGGCGGCCAGCACCGCGTCCGCGCCCGCCTCGACGGCCGGCGCGAAGTCGGCGAGCCTGCCCGCTCCGCCGGAGGCGATCACCGGCACCGAGACGGCCTTGCGCACGGCCCGGATCATCTCCAGGTCGTAGCCGTCCTTGGTGCCGTCCGCGTCCATCGAGTTGAGCAGGATCTCGCCCGCGCCCAACTCGGCGGCGCGGCCCGCCCATTCGACGGCGTCCAGGCCGGTGCCCTGCCGCCCGCCGTGCGTGGTGACCTCGTAGCCCGACGCGGTCTCCGTCCCGGGCGGGCAGCGCCGGGCGTCCACCGAGAGCACCAGGACCTGCCGGCCGAAGCGCTTGGCGATCTCGCGGATCAGCTCGGGCCGGGCGATGGCCGCGGTGTTGACGCCGACCTTGTCGGCGCCGGCCCGCAGCAGCTTGTCGACGTCCTCGACGGCACGGATGCCGCCGCCCACCGTCAGCGGGATGAAGACCTGCTCGGCGGTGCGGCGGACCACGTCGTAGGTGGTCTCCCGGTCGCCGGAGGAGGCGGTGATGTCGAGGAAGGTGAGCTCGTCGGCGCCTTCGGCGTCGTAGAGCTTGGCCATCTCGACCGGGTCGCCGGCGTCGCGCAGGTTCTGGAAGTTGACGCCCTTGACCACCCGCCCGGCGTCGACGTCCAGGCAGGGGATGACACGTACTGCGAGGGTCACGGCTGTTCGCCTTCCAGGGCTTCCAGGGTTTCCAGTGCTTCCAGGGTCTTCGCCAGCCCGGACCGGTAGGCGTCGAGCTCGATCTCGACCATCATCCGGGAGTCGATGAGTCCCTCGACCACCACCATGGTGGCCGCCGGGCGTGCGGCGTCGAAGAGTTCACGGTGGGCGCGGCCCACCTCCTCGGCGTCGCGGACGTGGGTGATGTACATCCGGGTGCGGACCACGTCGTCGATGGTCAGACCGTACGCGGCCAGGGCCTTGAGCCCGACGCCGAACGCGGCGAGGGTCTGCCGGTACGGGTCGCCCTCGTGCTCGATCCGGCCGTCCACCCAGGCGGTGGAGCCGGCCACGTGCACGTGGTCCCCCGCGGCGACCGCCCGGGAGTAGCCGAACTCGTCCTCCCAGGGGGAGAATCCGCCGACCCGGCCGCGCACGACCGCACCGTGCCCAGCCGCGCCGTGCCCGACCGCGCCGTGTTCGACCTCGCCGCGTACGATCCGACCATCCGTCATCCTGAAACCGCCTCCAGGGCCTCTTCGAGGGTGAACTTCTGCTCGTAGAGTGCCTTGCCCACGATGGCTCCCTCGACACCCTCACCGACGAGCGAGGCGATGGCCCGCAGGTCGTCGAGCGAGGAGACGCCGCCGGAGGCGACCACGGGCTTGGCGGTCGCGGCGCAGACGTCGCGCAGCAGCTGGAGGTTGGGGCCGGTCAGGGTGCCGTCCCGGTTGACGTCGGTGACGACGTAGCGGGCGCAGCCCTCCTGGTCGAGGCGCTCCAGCACCTCGAAGAGCTGGCCGCCGTCGCGGGTCCAGCCGCGGCCGCGCAGGGTGGTGCCGACGACGTCCAGGCCGACGGCGATCTTGTCGCCGTGCTCGGCGATGGCCTTGGCGACCCACTCCGGGGCTTCCAGGGCGGCGGTACCGAGGTTGACCCGGGTGCAGCCGGTGGCGAGCGCGCGGGCGAGCGACTCGTCGTCGCGGATGCCGCCGGACAGCTCGACCTTGATGTCCAGCCGGCCGGTGACGTCGCGCAGCAGCTCGTAGTTGGAGCCGGTGCCGAAGGCGGCGTCCAGGTCGACCAGGTGCAGCCACTCGGCGCCGGCGTTCTGCCAGGCGAGGGCGGCGGCGAGCGGCTCGCCGAAGGAGGTCTCGGTGCCGGAGGCACCCTTGACCAGGCGGACGGCCTGTCCGTCCCGGACGTCGACGGCGGGCAGCAGTTCGAGGCTCATCAGATCCAACTCTCAGACAGTCAGAGGGTGTTGACCCAGTTGGTCAGCAGGGCGGCGCCGGCGTCGCCGGACTTCTCGGGGTGGAACTGGGTGGCCCAGAGCGGGCCGTTCTCGACGGCCGCGACGAACGGCTGCCCGTGGGTGGCCCAGGTGACCAGCGGCGGGTTGATCCGCGCGCTGTGGGCCTCCAGTTCCCAGTGCCGCACCCCGTAGGAGTGCACGAAGTAGAAGCGGGTCTGCGGGTCGAGGCCGGCGAACATCCGGCTCTCCGCGGGCGCGTCCACGGTGTTCCAGCCCATGTGCGGGACGACGGGGGCGTCCAGCGGCTCCACGGTGCCCGGCCACTCGTCGCAGCCGGCCGTCTCCACGCCGTGCTCGACCCCCTTCTCGAAGAGGATCTGCATGCCGACGCAGATGCCCATGACCGGTCGGCCGCCGGCGAGCCGGCGGCCCACGATCCAGTCCCCGCGGACGGACTTGAGTCCGCGCATGCAGGCCTCGAAGGCGCCCACGCCGGGGACGAGCAGGCCGTCCGCGGCCATCGCGGTGTCGTAGTCGGAGCTGACGGTGACGTCCGCTCCGGTCCGCTCCAGGGCGCGCTGCGCCGAGCGGAGGTTGCCGGAGCCGTAGTCGAGGACGACGACGTTCTTGCCCATGTTCAGGTGTCCAGTCTCTGTGCGGCGGGCGGCGGGTCCCGGCGGCGGGTCTACAGGCGCAGGAGGCCGGAGGCCAGGCACATCACGGAGCCGAAGGCGAGCACCAGGATGACGCTCTTCGAGTGCTTCTGCTTCCAGAAGGAGATGACTCCGCCGGCCAGGAAGAGGCCGACGAAGATGAGGATCATCGCGGTATTGCTCACAGCGCACCCTTGGTCGACGGGAGGATTCCGGCCGCGCGCGGGTCGCGCTCGGCGGCGTAGCGCAGCGCCCGGGCCAGCGCCTTGAACTGGCACTCCACGATGTGGTGCGCGTTGCGCCCGTACGGCACGTGGACGTGCAGCGCGATCTGCGCCTGGGCCACGAAGGACTCCAGGATGTGCCGGGTCATCGTGGTGTCGTACGAGCCGATCATCGGCGCGATGCCCTCGGGCTCGGTGTGCACCAGGTACGGCCGGCCGGAGAGGTCCACGGTGACCTGGGCGAGCGACTCGTCCAGCGGCACCGTGCAGTTGCCGAAGCGGTAGATGCCCACCTTGTCGCCGAGCGCCTGCTTGAAGGCGGCGCCGAGCGCGAGGGCGGTGTCCTCGATGGTGTGGTGGGTGTCGATGTGCAGGTCGCCGTCGGTCTTGACGGTGAGGTCGAACAGGCCGTGCCTGCCGAGCTGGTCGAGCATGTGGTCGTAGAAGCCGACGCCCGTGGAGATGTCGGTCCTCCCGGTGCCGTCGAGGTCTATCTCGACCAGGACCGAGGTCTCCTTGGTGGTGCGCTCGACGCGTCCGATGCGGGACATGGGGGTTACAGCTCCTGACTGGCAGCGCGCGCGGAGCGTGCTCGATCAAGGGTGGGGGTGGGCTTGGGCCCCTCCTGTCCGGCGGCGGGCAAGGAGGGAGGGAGGGCGGTGCGGACGGCGTCCAGGAAGGCGTCGTTCTCGGCGGGCGTGCCGGCGGTGACGCGCAGCCACCCGGGGACGCCGTTGTCGCGGACCAGGACGCCCTGGTCGAGGATGGCCTGCCACACCGCGTGGGTGTCGGCGAAGCGGCCGAACTGGACGAAGTTGGCGTCCGAGTCGGTGACCTCCAGGCCCATTCCCCGCAGCGCGTCGACCAGCCGGTCGCGCTCCTCCTTGAGCCGCCCGACGTACCCCAGCAGGGTGTCGGTGTGCTCCAGGCAGGCCAGCGCGGTGGCCTGGGTGACGGCCGACAGGTGGTACGGCAGGCGCACCAGCTGCACCGCGTCCACCACGGCCGGGTCGGCGGCCAGGTAGCCCAGGCGCAGCCCGGCCGCGCCGAAGGCCTTGGACATGGTGCGGCTGACCACCAGGTTGGGGCGGCCCTCGATCAGCGGCAGCAGCGAGGCGCGGTGCGAGAACTCGACGTACGCCTCGTCCACCACCACCAGGCTGGGCCGGGCGGCCTGCGCGGCCTCGTACAGCCGCAGCACGGTGTCGGCGTCCACGGCGGTGCCGGTCGGGTTGTTGGGCGAGCAGACGAAGACCACGTTCGGCCGGTGCTCCGCGATGGCGGCGACGGCGGCGTCCACGTCGATGGTGAAGTCCTCGTTGCGCGGCCCGGAGATCCAGGCCGTGCCGGTGCCCCGGGAGATCAGCGCGTGCATCGAGTACGAGGGCTCGAAGCCGAGCGCGCTGCGGCCGGGACCGCCGAAGGTCTGCAGCAGCTGCTGGAGCACCTCGTTGGAGCCGTTGGCCGCCCACACCTGCTCACGCCGGACGGGGAAGCCGGTGGTCTTCCCGAGGTACGCGGCGAGGCCCTCGCGCAGCTCGACCGCGTCCCGGTCGGGGTAGCGGTTCAGCCCGCGGGCGGCCTCGGCGACGCGCTCGGCGATCCGGGCGACCAGTTCCTCGGGCAGCGGGTAGGGGTTCTCGTTGGTGTTCAGCTGGACGGGCACGTCCAGCTGCGGCGCGCCGTACGGGGACTGGCCGCGCAGCTCGTCCCGGACCGGCAGATCATCGATGGCAGTCACGAGCCCGGCACCGTCCAATCGAAACGAGCCTTGATCGCGTCCCCGTGCCCCGGCAGGTCCTCGGCGTTCGCCAGGGTGACCACGTGCGCGGCGACGTCCGCCAGCGCCTCCCGGTCGTACTCGACGACCTGGACGCCGCGCAGGAAGGTCTGCACCGACAGCCCGGAGGAGTGGCAGGCGCAGCCGCCGGTCGGCAGCACGTGGTTGGAGCCGGCCGCGTAGTCGCCCAGCGAGACCGGGGTCCAGCGGCCGATGAAGATCGCACCGG
The DNA here is from genome assembly GCF_042885555.1 of Kitasatospora sp. NPDC058048. Lineage (NCBI taxonomy): Bacteria > Bacillati > Actinomycetota > Actinomycetes > Kitasatosporales > Streptomycetaceae > Kitasatospora > Kitasatospora sp. NPDC058048. The sequence continues at coordinate 122,977 of NZ_JBHVRT010000028.1, forward strand.
CGTTGACCACCCGGGCCGCCACGGCGTGGGCGTCGCGGGTCTGGATCTCCAGGTGCTCGGCCGCGTACGCGTTGACCACGGCGAGGCCCTGCTCCAGGTCGTCGACCAGGATGATGCCGGACTGCCTGCCGCCCAGCGCCTCGGCCACCCGCTCGCCGTGCTTGGTCCTCGCGACCTGCACGGCCAGCTCGGCCTCGACCGCGTCGGCCAGTGCCGGGGAGTCGGTGACCAGCACCGAGCCGGAGGTCGGGCCGTGCTCGGCCTGGCTGATCAGGTCGGCGGCGACGTCGGACGCCAGCGCGCTGTCGTCGGCGAGGACGGCGATCTCGGTCGGGCCGGCCTCGGAGTCGATGCCGATCCGGCCGGCGAAGTAGCGCTTGGCGGCGGCCACGTAGATGTTGCCCGGGCCGGTGACCATGTTCACCGGCGCGCACTCCTCGGTGCCGAGGGCGAACATCGCGACCGCCTGGGCGCCGCCGACGGCGTACACCTCCTCCACGCCGAGCAGCGCGCAGGCCGCCAGGATGGTCGGGTGGACGCGGCCGCCGAACTCCTTCTGCGGCGGCGAGGTGACGGCGATGCCCCGGACGCCCGCCGCCTGGGCCGGCACCACGTTCATCACCACGGAGGACGGGTAGACCGCCAGCCCGCCCGGCACGTACAGGCCGACCCGCTCGACCGGCACCCAGCGCTGGGTGACCGTGCCGCCCGGCACCACCTGGGTGGTGTGCCCGGTGCGGCGCTGGTCCGCGTGCACGGCTCGGGCCCGGCGGATCGACTCCTCCAGCGCGGCCCGGACCTTCGGGTCCAGCGTCTCCAGTGCCGCGGTCAGCTGCTCGGCCGGGACCCGGGTCGACTCCAGCCGGACGCCGTCGAAGCGCTCGGTGATCTCGATCAGCGCCGCGACCCCGCGATGGCGTACGTCCTCGGCGATCGGCCGCACCTTCTCCAGGGCGGCCGCGACGTCGAACTCGGCACGGGGCAGCAGGTCACGCGGGTCGTCCAGCGAGCCGCGGAGGTCGATTCGAGAGATCACGCCACCCAGTGTAAGGAGTGGCCGGAACCGCTGGTCCCGCATTTCAGTCCGTGATACGAAGGGCGAGACGACCGGGGGGACGGGGGAAACCATGGCGGAGCGTGCTCCGGAGGGCTGGAACGGGGTCGAGCGGAGGCTCTGGGAGGCCTACCGCGAGGGCGAGATCCTGGACCTTCGTACGGGCGAGGCGGAGGCCGACGACCCCTTCGGCGACGCCGTCTGGGGCCCCGAGCGCACCGTCCGCGCCGAGGTGCTCGCCCATCTGCTGCTGGCCGGCCCGGAGCCCGCCGCCGGGCGGGTCGCCTCGCTGCGGCTCAGCGGCGTGCTGGTCACCGGGGCGCTCAAGCTGGCCGGCGCCGACATCGACCGCTACGTCGAGGTGCACGGCTGCCGCTTCGACCAGAAGATCCTGATGTCCGAGGCCGTGGCCTCGACGCTGCGCTTCGTGGGCTGCCTCATCCCCCGGCTGGAGGCCTCCCGGCTCTCCACCACCGGCGACCTCCACCTGGCCCGCTGCCGCGTCCCCGAGGGCATCCGGCTCACCGACTCCAAGATCGGCACCGATCTGCTGCTCAACCAGACGGTGGTCGGCGGCGACCGCTTCGCCCGTGCCGTCTCCGCCGACGGGATCACCGTCAACCAGGACTTCGAGGCCGAACGCCTGGAGACCACGGGCGAGTTGAGCATACGGACGGCCCGGATAGGCGGCCGGCTCTCGCTGCGCGGCGCCCAGCTGCGCGCCGTCCCGGAGAAGAACCGCATCTGCTTCAACGCCGTCCGGGTCAGTGTCGGCCACACCCTCTACCTGACCGGCTCCGCCGACCGCGGCTGGTCCGGCTCCCGCGGCTACTACGGCTCCGGCTACGGGGAGTACCCGCCGCCGGACGGCCCGGTCACCCCGTTCCGCGCCTGGGGCCAGGTCCGCCTCTCCGACTCGCGCTTCGACAGCGCCTGCCTGATCTCCGGCGAGTTCCACCTGGCGGACACGGACGAACTCGCGCTGAGCCGCATCCAGACCCCCGAACTGCGCTTCACCTGCAAGTTCCGCCCCACCGGCACCGTCTCGCTCTCCCGCGCCCGGATCGGCAACCTGGTCGACGCCCCGGAGGCGTGGCCGCTCGGCAAGCACCTGCGCCTCACCGGCTTCGTGTACGAGAACCTGCGTCCGGCCCGCCCCTTCACCGTCCAGCAGCGGATCGCCTGGCTGGAGGGCTCCTCGGTGGACTTCCAGCCGGAGTCCTACGAGCAGCTCGCCACCGCCCTGCGCCGCGACGGCGCCGACGACGACGCCCGCGAGGTGCTGTACGCCAAGCAGCGCCGGCGCCGGCGCACCCTGCCGCTGCCCGCCCGGGTCTGGGGCGCGGTCCAGGACGTCACCGTCGGCTACGGCTACCGGCCCGGCCGGGCGGGACTGTGGCTGCTGCTCGCCTGGATCCTCGGCAGCCTCTGGTTCGCCACCCACCCGCTGGAGCCGCTCAAGGCCGACGAGCGCCCGCACTGGAACCCGGTGCTGTACACCCTCAACCAGCTGCTGCCGATCGTGGACCTCAACCAGGGCGGCTGGAACCCCGCGGGCCTCACCCAGTGGATCTCCGCCGGGCTGGTCGTGATCGGCTGGCTGCTCGCCTCCACGGTCGTCACCGGCGCCACCAGGATGCTCCAGCGCGGCTGAGCCGGCCGACGGCCGACCCGTCGGCCCGTCGACCGTCGGCGGTCGGCGGGCGGCGGTCGGCCCGTCGGCGGCCGCCTCATCGACGGCCGACCCCGCCGACCGTGCGACAAGGCCCCCGCCCGGGGAACTACGCTGTCCGCCGTGACAGAACGGCTGCCGCTCTTCCCGCTGAACACCGTGCTCTACCCGGGCCTGGTGCTGCCCCTGAACGTCTTCGAGGAGCGCTACCGCCGTCTCGTCGCCGACCTGCTCGAACAGTCCGAGGACACCCCCCGGCGGTTCGGCGTGCTCGCGATCAGGGACGGCCGGGAGGTCGCCCCGGTCAGACCCGAGGGGGGCCCGGCCGGCCCGCTGGACGGCCTCGGCACCGTTACCGGGGACCCCTTGGAGGCGATGTTCCACATCGGCTGCGTCGCCGACATCGCCTCGGTCGAGCACCAGCCGGACGGCCGCTACGAGCTGCTGGTCACCGGCACCACCCGGTTCCGGCTGCGCTCGGCGGACGTCTCCGGCCCGTACCTGACCGGTGAGATCGAGCCCATCGAGGAGCGCCCCGGCGAGGGGTCCGGCGCGCTGGCCTCCGAGGTCGAGCGGGCGTTCCGGGTCTACCAGAAGCGCCTGGCCGGCGCCCGCGAGGCCAGCACCGTCGGCCACCAGGAGCTCCCGGACGACCCGCAGGTGCTCTCCTACCTGGTCGCCGCCGCCTCGGTGTTCGAGACCCCGGTCAAGCAGCAGCTGCTCGCCTGCCCGGACAACGCCCAGCGGCTGCGCGCCGAACTCGACCTGCTGCGCCGCGAGAGCGCCGTCCTCAGCTGGCTGCCCTCGCTGCCCGCCGCCGACCTCACCCGCCAGCGCTTCAGCCCCAACTGACCGAGGACCCCGAGGACCCGACATGGCCAAGAAGCCCAGGAAGGGCGGCCAGGGCACGCCCGCCACCGTCGCCCTGGAAGCCGCCGCCGTCCCGTTCACCGTGCACGCCTACGACCACGACCCGGCCGCCGCCTCCTACGGCGGCGAGGCCGCCGAGGTCCTCGGCATCGCCCCCGAGCGGGTCTTCAAGACCCTCGTCGCCGACGTGGACGGCACCCTCACCGTCGGCGTGGTCCCGGTCGCCGGCCAACTCGACCTCAAGGCCCTGGCGGCGGCCGTCGGCGGCAAGCGCGCCGCCATGGCCGACCCGGCCGCCGCCGAGCGCAGCAGCGGCTACGTCCTCGGCGGCATCTCCCCGCTGGGCCAGCGCCGCCCGCTGCGGACCGTCGTCGACGCCAGCGCGCTCGGCCACCCCACGGTCTACGTCTCGGCGGGCCGCCGCGGCCTCGAAGTCGAACTGGCCCCGGGCGACCTCATCGGCCTCACCAGGGCCAGCACCGCCCCCATCGCCCGCTGAGCGCTGCCGAGCACCCTCCGGGCCCAGCCGAGTGCCCCCGGATCCCCTTCCCCGCGAAAGCGGGGCGCGGGGGCGCGAGGGGACGACGCGTACGTCAGTGCCCCGTACCGCTCCCCGTTCCCGGTCCCGGCTGCGACCCCGGTCCCGGGTACGGCCCGGCCCACGGCCCCGTCGGCGCCCCCGCCGGAGGCACCCCCAGCGGCGACTGCGCCACCGGCGCCCAGTACGGCGGCGGGTCCTCCTCGCGCTTGCCGAACGCCGCCGAAAGCAGGAGCAGCACCACCATCGCCGTCATCGGCCAGACCAGCAGCGCCCCCAGCGCCCCCAGGTCGATGCCCGCGTCGAAGTGCCCGCCGTTGCCGACCCGCCGGGCCTCACCGATCAGGTCGTTGCCCGGCCCGAGCCAGCGCCCGATCCGCCAGGCCCCGATCGACCCGAGCAGCCCGCCGACGGTCAGCCCCAGCGCGACCGCGATGCCGCCGCCGCGCCTGCGGGTGACCAGGAAGGCGCCGAGCGCGGTCAGGATCCCCGCCCCCAGGCAGATGAGCACGAACACCGCGTCGGCGCCGGCCCGCTGCTCCCCCTCGGGGTCGGCGTAGAGGATGCGGTCCCCGTCCACCACCAGCGGCACCTTCGGCGCCAGCCAGGCCCACAGCCCGGCCACCACGAGACCGGCCACCAGGCAGGCGACCACGACCCCCGCCCCGATCCGGACCTCCGGCAGCAGCCGCTGCCCCAGCGGGGTCGTCCCGTGCCCGAGGGCGGTGGCCCCGTACGGCGGCGCGAACGGGTCGGACGCTGCGTCCGGCACCGCCTGCGCATCGCGCGCGTCGTGCACGCCGTGCGGGCCGTGCACGTCGGCGGGGGCGGGATCCGGAGGTGTGTTCGGTACGGTCACGGGCCCCATCGTTTCACGACGGCCACTCGAACGACCCACCACCGTACCGACCGCCGTACCGACCGCCGCACCGGCCCGTGCCGCACCGGACCGGGCAGCACCTCGGGACGGCCCGCCGCGCGACGCCCTACCGCGAGACCGCCCGCCGGTACGCCCAGGTGGCGACGGCCAGCGACACCACGCCCACCCCCGCGCAGACCGCCAGGTCCCCGAGCACCAGCGCCCAGTCCGGATCCGGCGCGAACGTCCGCGCGAAGGCGTCCACCCCGTACGTGGACGGCAGCAGGTCCCGCAGCCACTGCACCGGCTGCGGCAGGTGGTTCACCGGCAGCACGCCCAGCAGCAGGGCCGCCGACATCCCGAGCTGCCCGAGCATCGTCGCGATCTCCTGGCGCGGCGCCAGCAGCCCGCAGACCGCTCCCAGCCCGGACAGCGCGGCCCCGGCCAGCGGCACGACCGCCAGCAGCACCCACAGCTGCCCGAGCGGCAGCCCGAACATCACCGCCCCGAACACCGCCGTGGCGAGCGTCCCGGGCAGGGTGAAGGAGGCGTACGCGGCGGCCGCCCCCAGCACCACCGAGGCGGCCGGCACCGGCAGCGTCGCGTAGTGGTCGAGCCCGCCGGTGGCCCGCAGCTTCCCGAAGTACTGGGCGAGCAGGTTCAGCGCGACGAAGGCCACCACCAGCACGCTCGACCC
>NZ_JBHVRT010000029.1:0-128185 GCF_042885555.1 Kitasatospora sp. NPDC058048
GCGCCGATGGTACTGCAGGGGGGACCCTGTGGGAGAGTAGGACGCCGCCGAACAATTATTCAGAAGAACCCCCATCCGGGATCCGGATGGGGGTTTTTCGCATTTCTGGAAGTTTCCGGAAGTCTCCGGAACCCAGTTTCCGGGGAATCAGTTGCTCCGGCGGGACAGCCAGCTTCGTCGGCGCGGTGCCGCCACCGTGCCGACGGGCGGCAGGTGCAGGGTGGCCACGGCGCTGCGGATCAGGATGCGGACCCCCTCGGCGGCCGTCTCGGCCGACATCGAGGCGCTCTGCTCCCGGCCGGAGGCCTGGCTCGGCAGGTACGGAAGGCGCGCGAACCCGCCGCGCAGCTCCGGGCGTTCGGTGGCGATCAGGTGCGCCAGCCCGTAGAAGACGTGGTTGCAGAGGTGGGTGCCGGCGGTGTGGGAGACGGTGGCCGGGATCCCGGCCTGCTGGACCGCCTCCACACAGGCCTTCACCGGCAGGGAGGAGAAGTACGCGGCCGGGCCGTCCGGCACGACCGGCTGGTCGAGCGGCTGGTGGCCCTTCCGGTCGGCTGTCCGGACGGCGTCGTCGAGGTTGATCGCCACCCGCTCGACCGTGAGGTCCGGCCGGTTGCCGCCCTGGCCGGTGGCGATGACCAGGTCCGGCTCGAACCGGGCCACCGCCCGGCGCAGTTCGGCGATCGAGTCGCCGAACGCCCAGGGCAGCCCGGCGAACTCCAGGGCCACCCCGGCCGGCGGACCGGCAGCGACGAGTCGGCCCGCCTCCAGGGACGAGTTCAGGGGATCGCGGCCGAACGGTTCGAAGGCGGTCAGCAGGACGCGGATGATGGCGGACCTCCGAGCGTGCGGGAACGTACGGACCCGATTTGTGCCGTTCGAGCGTAGGGCCGTCCCGAATGTCCCGGCAAGCCCCGTCGCTTTCCGGTGGACACGATGACCTGATTCCTCGTCGTGACCTGACCTCTCGTGACCTGAATTCTCGTCATGTGCGGTGCAGTGCGCCGTCCGCGCGGAGGGAGGCGAGGGTGGGATAGCCGTCGACGGCCATCAGGAGGTCGGCCTCGGCGAGCAGGGAGCGCAGTACGTGGATGATGCCGTCGGTGCCCTCCAGGGCCAGGCCGTAGGCGTAGGGGCGGCCGATGCCGACGGCGGTGGCGCCGAGGGCGAGGGCCTTGACGACGTCGGTGCCGGTGCGGACGCCGGAGTCGAAGAGGACGGGCAGGCCGTCGGCGGCTTCGACGACGTCGGGGAGGGTGTCGAGGGCGGCGAGTCCGCCGTTGGCCTGGCGGCCGCCGTGGTTGGAGCAGTAGATGCCGTCGACGCCGCCGTCCCTGGCGCGGCGGACGTCCTCGGGGTGGCAGATGCCCTTGAGGATGATGGGCAGGTCGGTGAGGGAGCGCAGCCAGGGCAGGTCGTCCCAGGTCAGCGGGTTGCCGAAGACGCCGGCCCACTCCAGGACGGCCGCCTGCGGGTCCTCCTCGGGGGTCTTGGCGAGGCGGGCGCGGAACACCGGGTCGGAGGTGTAGTTGGCCAGGCAGTGGCCGCGCAGCTGGGGGAAGTTGGCGGTCGCCAGGTCGCGGGGGCGCCAGCCGGTGACCCAGGTGTCCAGGGTGACGACGATGCCCCGGTAGCCGGCGGCCTCGGCGCGGTGGACCAGGCTCTCGGCGAGCGCCCGGTCGGTGGGGGTGTAGAGCTGGAAGAAGCCGGGGGTGTCGCCGAACTTGGCGGCCACCCGCTCCAGCGGATCGACGGTCAGGGTGGAGGCGACCATCGGCACACCGGTCCGGGCGGCCGCGCGGGCGGTGGCCAGGTCCCCGTGACCGTCCTGGGCGCACAGGCCGATCACCCCGATCGGAGCCATGAACAGCGGGGTCGGCAGCCGCATCCCGAACAGGTCCACCGAGAGGTCCCGTGCGCGCGCGCCGACCATCATCCGCGGCACCAGGCCCCACCGGCCGAAGGCGGCGACGTTCGCCCGCTGGGTGGACTCGTCGCCGGCCCCGCCCGCCACGTAGGAGAGCACGGAGGGCGCCAGCGCCGTGCTCGCCCGCGCCTCCAGTTCGGCGAAGGCCATCGGCATCGTCGGCAGCACGCCGCCGAGCCCGCGCAGGTAGATCTCGTTCTGGTAGTCGCCGAACCGCCCCTGGAACGCCGGATCCGTCCGCTGGCTGTCCATCCGTCGGCCGTCCTCTCGTCCTCGGCCGCCCGGGACCGTCCCGGCCGGCGGTGCCGTCCGCGGCTCCGTCGTACGGGACGGACGGGCTGACGGCACCCCGGCATTCTCACCGCGGACGGAGCGGACGGCCAGGGTCCGGCCGGGGGTGTGTCACCGCGTCGGCCGTCTCACCGCGTCGGCCGTCTCACGGCGTCGGTTCGGGACGGACCCGGTGGCCGTACCGCCACACGGCGGCCGCGGCGAGCAGGGCGACCGTTCCGCCGAGCAGCATGACCGTGCCCGGGGAGGAGTGGTCCACCGCCAGGCCGCCGGCCAGCGCGCCGATCGAGAAGGCGGCCTGGAACGCCGAGGTGAAGACCACGCCGGCACCCTCCGGGGCGTGCGGGGCCGCGGCGAGGAACCAGCTGAGCGCGCAGACCGGGACGGCCCCGTAGGCCGTGCCCCAGAGCGCCAGCAGGACGGCGGCGCCCGGACCGCCGGTGCCCAGCAGCGGCAGCAGCAGCGCCGCGGCGGCGAGCAGGACGGCCGCCGTGCCGAACACCGGACGCAGTGCCCCGGCCGCCCGGCCCCCGGCCAGGAGGTTGCCGAGCAGTCCGGCGGCACCGTAGAGGAGCAGCAGGGCGGTGATCAGGCCGGGGCCGGCGTGGGTGGTGCCGGCGAGGAAGGGCGTGACGTAGGTGTAGCTGCCGAAGTGGGCCGGCACGATCAGGAAGGTCACCAGGATGCCGGTCCGGGTGCCCCGGCCGGCCAGCAGACCGCGCAGCACTCCCAGCCCGGTGACGGTCAGCGGGGGCAGCGGCGGCAGGGACCGCAGGAGGGCGGCCAGGGCGAGGAGGGTCAGTGCGGCCATCGCGAGGAAGGCCGTCCGCCAGCCGGCCAGGGAGGCGAGGAACACCCCCGCCGGGACGCCGAGCACCGAGCCGAGCGGGACGGCGGAGAAGATCACCGTGTTGGCCCGGGCCCGCCGGTGCTCCGGGACGAGGCGCGGGGCGAGCCCCGAACCGATCGACCAGAACGCCCCGATGACCAGGCCGAGGACGATCCGGGCGGCCAGCACCGCCCAGTAGGCGGGGGCGAAGGCGCTGAGCAGGTCCGCCAGGGTCAGCACCAGCAGCAGCGCGCAGAGCATGGTCCGCCGGTCCGCCCGCCGGGTCATGACGGTCACCAGGGGCGCGGCCACCGCGGCGACGATGCCCGGCAGGGTCATCATCAGCCCGGCCGTGCCGTCGGAGATCCGGAAGGTGGCGCCGATCGGGGTCAGCAGGCCGATCGGGAGGATCTCGGTGGTGACGATGGAGAACACGCCGGTCGTCACGGCGAGGACGGCGAGGGTGCCGCCGTCCCGGGGGCGCGGGCCCGGGGTGGTCGGGGCTGGATGGAGGGTGGTGCCGGTCGGCATGCCGGAGGTCCCGTCGCTGGGTGGTGGGTTCGTGACCCGAAGTCCAGCAGTACGAACGGGGGTTGGGCTGGCGTGAATCCGACGTCAACGCTTCCGTGTCGGGTCCGCGGCCCGGCCTTCCTCGGCGGCGGGGGGTTCCTCGGCGGGGCGGTGCTTCTCGGCAGGACTGTGGCCTTCGGTAGGACTGTGGCCCTCGGCGAGGCGGTGCTCCTCGGCGATGCGGCGCTGCTTGGCGCGGTGGGCGAGCACGCCGAGGATGCGCTGCCAGGTCGGCGAGGCCTCGGCGAGCCGGGAGAAGATCACCGCCTGCTTGCCGGGCCGGCTGCTGTCCCGCCCGTGGGCGGCCTCCCAGGCGTCCAGGTCGTCGATCAGCCGGTCCACACGGGGGTCGTCCGGTTCCCAGTCGAGCGACTGGTCGCAGAGCAGGAACAACCGCATCGTCCCGGCGTCGCCGAAGCTGGCGTTCTTCTCCCGGATACCCTGGCGCATGGCCTCCGGGTCCAGGGCCTGGTGCAGGATCCAGGTGTCCCGTTCGAGCAGCACCGACCGCTCGCTGACCCCGAGCGCGCGCATCCGGTCCAGGATGGCGACCACCTCGGGCGGCAGCGCGAGCCGCTCGCCGCTCGCGAGGTCGGCGATCCGGCGGCGGTGCTCGGCGAGTTGGTCGATCCGGTGCCGCAGTTCGGCGTCGAGGTCGGTGATGGCGGCGGCGAACTCCTCCGGCTGCGCGTGCAGCAGCGCGTCGATCCGGGCCAGCGGCACCCCGGCGTCGGCGAGCGTCCTGATCCGGATGAGGTCCACCGCGGCCTGGGCGCTGTACCGGCGGTAGCCGGAGCGGTCGCGCTCGGGCTCGGGCAGCAGCCCGACCTGGTGGTAGTGGCGGACGGTGCGCACGGTCACGCCCGCGGTCGCGGCGAGTTGACTGATCGTCAGCACCGTCCGGCTCCGGTTCCGTTGTTGAGGCTTCGTGGCGGTGGCGGTGGCGGTGGCTGTGGCTGTGGCTGTGGCCGTGGCCGTGGTCGTGGCCGAAGTCTAGGCGTGGCCCGCCCGGTCCACGACATCGCGGATCGCCTGGACCACGACATCGGTCCGCTCGAAGACGAACTGGCTGTGGCCGGTGTCGGCGAGGAGGCGCTGCTCGCCGTTCGAGACCCTGGCCACCATGTCCGCGTACAGCCGCGTCTTGCCGTCGTGCATCGCCTGGAGGAGTTCCTCCGACATCAGCGCCTGCTGGCCGGGGTCGACGCCCAGCGGGGTGAGCGCGACCAGCGGGACGTCGGGGAGGTCCGCCCCGGCCCGCAGTTCGACGGCCAGCTCGGGCATCGAGGCGCGTTCGGCGATGCCGGCGTGGATCCAGCGCTCGCTCACGTGGTACTCGGTCACCGCGTCGCGGACGTCCGCCGGGTAGTCCACGAGCAGTTCCTCGCACAGCTGCCGGATGGCGGGGAGCGCCTGCCGCAGCTGCTCCTCGGTGGGCGACAGGCGCTGGGTGGCGGCCAGGCTCGCCTCGGCGGGCATGTAGTCGTCCCAGTCCCGGTGGAAGGCGTCCAGCCAGACCAGTCCGGCCACGTCCTGCGGGTACCGCTGGGCGAACCCGTGGGCGTAAGCGCCGCCGAGCGAGTGCGCGACCAGGACGTACGGGCCGGGAACGCCCTGGGCACGCAGCAGTTCGCGCAGTTCGGCCGCGACCTCGGCGGCGGTGCGGGGCAGTGCGGCCTCGTCGCTGAAGCCGGTGCCGCCGCGGTCGTACACCACGGCGGTGGTGAACTGCGCGACGCCCTGCTGCACACCGAAGTAGTCCAGGCCGATGGCGCTGGCGCCGGGCAGGAGGACGACTGCGGGCCCGCCCGTGCCCTGGCGGTGCAGGTAGAGGCGGCGGCCGTCGACCTCCTGGAAACCGCCGACCGGGGGGTGGAGCGGGGCGGTGGAAGTGCTCTCGTTCGTCATGCGGCAAGCCTCCAACCCTGACGCAGCGTCAAGGTCAAGCGTTCGTCGCGGGAGCCTTTCGGGTGCTCGGGTGCTCGGGTGCTCGGGCGCGGAGTGAGCCGGATCGGGGGTTCGGCGGGCAGCCCGAAGGCCCGGTCGGCGTCGGCCGGCCGGGTTTGACGGCGGATCCGCCTTCCACCACCCTTCCACTAATCAAATAGTGAAAGGGTACTTTGCCGATGCCCGCTTCCGTCTCCCCGCCGCGAACCCTGCTCCCCACGCCCCCCGCGCCCTCCGCCCGGTTCGCGACCCTGCTGGCCCTGCTCGCCCGCCGCCCCGCCGCGCTCGCCTGGGGCCTGGCGGCCGGGTTCGCCGCGCTCTACATCTGCGTCGCGGTCAACCGGCACCGGCGCGGCCTCACCAAGGCCTACGACCTGGGCATCTTCGAGCAGGCCGTCCGGGCGTACGCCCACGGGCAGGCGCCGATCGTGCCGCTCAAGGGGCCCGGTTACCACCTGCTCGGGGACCACTTCCACCCGCTGATCGCCGTCCTCGCCCCCGCCTACCGGGCCTTCCCGAGCCCGCTCACCCTGGTCGTCGCCCAGGCGCTGCTGATGGCGCTGGCCGTCGTCCCGCTGACCCGCTGGGCCCACGAGGTGGCCGGGGCGAGGGCGGCACTGGTCGTCGGCTGCGCCACCGGGGCTTCCTGGGGGATCGTCCGGGCGGCGGCCGACGACTTCCATGAGATCGCCTTCGCCGTCCCGCTGCTCGCCTTCGCCGCCACCGCCCTCGGCCGGCGCCGGCCGCTCGCCGCCGCGCTCTGGTCGCTGCCGCTGCTGCTGGTCAAGGAGGACCTGGGGCTGACGGTCGCCGCCGTCGGCGTCCTGATCGCCTGGCAGGCCCGGCGGGAGCGCCGCCGCAGTCCGCTGCCCGGGCTCGCCCTCGCCGTCGTCGGCCTCGCCGCGACCGTGCTCACCGTGCTCGTCGTGCTGCCGGCCTTCAACCCGAGCGGGGGCTTCGACTACTGGCAGCAGCTGGACGGCGGCGGGCAGGGCGGGCAGGCCTCGCTCCGGGCGCTGCCGCTGCGGCTCGGTTGGCCGCCGGTCAAGTGGCTGCTGCTGTTCCTGCTCGCCGCCACCGCCGGCTTCGCCGGTGTGCGCTCGCCGCTCCTCCTGCTCTGCGTGCCCACCCTCGCCTGGCGGCTGCTCTCGGCCAACCCGCACTACTGGGGCGTCAGTTACCACTACAGCGCGGTGCTGATGCCGATCGCGCTGGCGGCCCTGGTCGACGTCCTGCGGCATTGCGACGCCCGCCGCGTCCGCCGCGCGCTCGCCGTCAGCGCCCTGGTGACCGCCGTGACGCTGCCGCTCTACCCGCTGCACGAGGTGGTGATGCCCGAGGCCTGGCGCACCTCGCCCCGGCTCACCGAGACCCGGGCGATGCTCCACCGGATACCCGACGGCGCCGCCGTGGCAGCCTCCAACCGGCTGGCGGCGCAGCTCACCGGCCGGGCCGAGGTCACCCTGGTCTGCCGGGCGCCGGTGGGCCCCGGGCCGCAGTGGGTGGCCGTCGACCTGCGCGACCCGAGCGTGCAGGCCCCGTGCGCCACCGCCGACACCGCCCGGATGCTGGCCCTCTACCGGGAGCGCGGCTACCGTCCGCTGGTCGAGCAGGACGGCCTGCTCCTGCTGCGACGTCCCTGACGGACCTCTGCCGGGACACCCTCCGAGGGTCCGGCTTGACCCGCGTGCCGCCGTGGGCCACTATTCCACTATTGAACTAGTGAAAGGCCGAAACGCCGGTGATCGAGTACCGCATTGAGCGGCGCAGCGGCGTCTCCACGTACCAGCAGATCGTGCAGCAGACCAAGCAGGCCCTGCGACTCGGACTGCTCCAGCCCGGAGACAAACTGCCGACCGCCCGTGAGGTGGTCGAACTGACCGCGATCAACCCGAACACCGTGCTGAAGGCCTATCGCGAACTCGAACGCGAAGGGCTGGTCGAACCCCGCCCGGGTCTCGGCACCTTCGTCCGGCGCTCGCTCGCCCGGCCGGAGGCGGCCGCGGACGGGCCGCTGCGCGCGGACCTGGTCGGGTGGGTGGACCAGGCCCGGGGGGCCGGCCTGGAGCGCGAGGACATCGCCGCGCTGATGGCCTCCGTCCTGGAGCAGCGCTTCGACACCGGGATCTCCGGCTCCGACGCCGGGGCCTCCGGCTCCGACAACAAGGCCTCCGGCTCCGACACCGGGGTCTGAGGACCCCTCGGCAACATCGAACAGAGAACAGTGGGGGGACCGGGTGGACGACCCGACGACCACGGCGCCCGCGTCGGCGCCGGCCCTGGAGGCCGAAGGCCTCGGCAGGAGGTACCGCGGCGGCTGGGCCCTGCGCGGCTGCGACCTCACCGTCCCGGCCGGGCGGATCTGCGGAGTGGTGGGCCCCAACGGCGCGGGCAAGAGCACCCTGCTCTCCCTCGCCGCCGGCCAACTCGCGCCCACCGAGGGCGGACTGCGGGTGCTGGGCGCCACCGCCGGTGATCCCGGGCTGCGCGCCCGGATCGCCTACGTGCCGCAGGACAAGCCGCTCTACCCGGGCCTCACCGTCGCCGAGACGCTGCGAATGGGCCGCGAGCTCAACCCGGTGTGGGACGAGGACGGTGCCCAACAGATCGTCGACCAGGGCGAGTTGAACCCCGACGCGCGGATCGGCTCGCTCTCCGGCGGCCAGCGTACCCGGGTCTGCCTCGCCCTCGCCCTCGGCAAGCTCCCTGACCTGCTGCTGCTCGACGAGCCGATGGCCGACCTCGACCCGCTCGCCCGGCACCAGCTGATGGGCGCCCTGATGTCGTCCGCCGCCGAGCGCGGCACCAGCATCGTGCTGTCCTCGCACATCCTTCCCGAGCTGGACGGCGTCATCGACCACCTGCTCCTCGTCCAGCGCGGACGCGTCCGGCTGGCCGGCGACCTGGAGGAGATCCTCGACGGGCACCGGCTGCTCACCGGCCCGGCCGCCCAGGAGTCCTCCCTGGCCGCCGAGTCGGTGGTCGAGCAACGCGTCAGCGGCCGTCGGGCCATCGCCCTGGTCCGCACCGACGAGCCGGTGGACGGCGAGTGGGAGAGCGAGCGCCCGAGCCTGGAGGACCTGCTGCTCGGCTACCTCCGCGGACCCGCCGAACCGGCCGACCGCAAGGAACCGAACGAGGTGGCCGCATGAGCACGACCGTCCTGCCCGACCGCACCACCGCTCCCGCGGCCTCCACCAAGCCCGCCCTGCGCGGAATCCTCTGGCTGGTGCTCCGCCAGAACCGGCTCCTCCTCTGGACCCTGGGCATCCTCCTGGTCCTCGCGGTGGCCGACCTCCTGTGGATCCACTTCGCCAGCAGCGGGATCGTCAGCGAACTGCGCCGGACCGACTGCTACTACCCCGAAACCTGGGACCGGCGCGAGTGCTGGAACCGCCTGGAGCCGATCGACCGCCCGAACTTCTGGTACCTCCAGGTCCTCCAGCCCGCCGTCACCGCGGTCCCGCTGCTGACCGGCGTGTTCGTCGGCGCCCCGCTGCTGGCCCAGGAGTACGAGCGCGGCACCATCCGCCTGATCCGGGCCCAGTCCGTCAGCCCGGTCCGCTGGCTGACCGTCCGCCTCGCCGTTCCCGGCCTCGCCGTCCTGGCCGCCGCCGGCGTGCTCGCCTCCCTGATGACCTGGGTGTGGTGGACGGACATCGTGCACGGCCCGGCCGCCTTCGACCCGCCGTTCCAGTTCTTCACCTACCCGGTCCTCGGCCTCGCCCCGATCGCCTGGTCCCTGTTCGCCCTGACCCTCGGCGTCCTGATCGGCCAACTCGTCCGCCGCACCCTGCCCGCGATGTTCCTCACCGGCGCCCTCGTCGCCGCCGCCCACGGCCTCGTCCTCTGGGCCCGCCCCCACTTCTACCCGGCCGTGGAACAGATCGCCGCCGTGGGCACCCCCCAACCCACCAACGCCTGGCTCCTCGGCCGTGGCATCGTCCTGCCCGACGGCACCCACGCCAGCACCGACTCCTGCCTCTTCTCCGCCCGCGCCCCCGGCTGCGACGAGGCCATCGCCTCCTGGGCCCGCTTCCACCCGGCCGACCACCTCGTCCCCATCCAACTCGTCGAGGCCGGCATCCTCCTGGCGCTGACCCTGCTCCTGCTGCTCGCAGTCTTCCGCCGCATCCGCGCCTAGGCCGTGTTTCAGAAGGCCTCGGAGGTGCGTCTGGTTGGCCGTCCTGGAAAGCTTCGGGCGGCCAACCAGAGGATGAGGTCGCGAGCGATCGTGCCGATGCTGCTCTCGGTGACCACGTCGTGTTCGCGACGGCTCGCGTCACGGCGGACGATCTCGTATCCGCCCTCGTCGAGGACGGCGACCGAGACGTACCAGACCGGGTCGTCCTCGTCGGGCTGGATGACGACGAACGTGTTGTCGGTGTCGTTGAGGTCGTCGACCAGTATGAAGATGGCGTCCTCGGACGGGTCGTCGATGTGGTCGCCGTTCTCGCTGTCGGCGCAGTAGTAGTCAGCGGCCACCGGTTTCTCCCCTTGTGCAACACCCCGCTCCGGGCTCGCGGCCAGCATGGCACGCGAGCCCGACACGTCGGGTCTCACAGCCACTGGTTGATCGCGGCGACGAGGACGGCAGCCTCGAAGCGGACGGCGAGTTTGTCGAACCGGGTGGCCACCGCTCGGTGCTGCTTCAGCCGGTTGATGCCGCACTCGACGGCGTGGCGGGCCTTGTAGTCCTCACGGTCGAAGCGAGGCGGACGTCCACCGCTCGCGCCGCGCCGCTTGCGGTTGCGGATCTGGTCGGCCGGCTCGGGGATGGTGCACCGGATACCGCGTCTGCGCAGGTAGGCGCGGTTGGTCTTGGACGAGTACGCCTTGTCGCCGCGCACTCGAAGCGGGCGGGTGCGGGGTCGCCCCGGGCCGGTCCGGGGCACCCGTATCGCGTCGAGCACCGCCGTGAACTGCGGTGAGTCCCCGCGCTGACCGGCCGTGACGAGCAGGGACAGCGGCTTCTGGCGTTGCTCGCACGCCAGATGAATCTTGGTCGTGAAGCCGCCCCGCGACCGGCCCAGCCCGTGGTCCGCAGGTTCGTCGCCGATGCCGCCCGGCGGCTCCTTCTGGGCGGCGCCGTCCCGTCGGGCCCCTGCCGCATGCTGGTGGGCACGGCAGATCGTGGAGTCGACGTTCACCTCCCAGACGATCATCCCCGCCGCATCGGCCCGCGCCTGCAGGCTGGCCAGAATCTGCTGCCAGACGCCCTGACGCTGCCAGCGGCGAAACAGTCCGTAGATCGTCTGCCAGGGTCCGTACTCCGGCGGAATGTCCCGCCACGGAGCACCCGTCCGCACCCGCCACCGAACCCCGTCGACCAGCCTGCGGCGCGACCTCGCCGGACGTCCCACGCCGGCAACCGGCAACAACGGCTCCAGCACCGCCCACTGGTCATCCGACAGATCCCCACGCCCCATCCGATGAGCCTGGCATCAAGCCAGATGACCTTCTGAAGCACGGCCTAGGGGAGTGTCTGACGATTCCCGCCGGGTGCGCGGCGTTGGGGCACGCACCTCGCCGCGTTGTCGTCGGTCGCCAATGGCCCCCAGCCTGGCGGCCGGGAGGTGCCCCCACCGCAGTGGCTCCGCCCCCAGCCTCCGGCCGGGAGGTGCCCCCACCTCCGCCTTGCGATGCACGCACCCCAACGCCGCACCCTGATCCGACGCGAATTGTCAGACACTCCCCAGCGTCACCGCTCCGTCGAGCGGGCGACGACGACCCACGGCCAGGCCCCGAGTCACCGACTCGGGGCCTGGCCCGTTCTGCCGGCAGCAACAGGCGGACTCCCGCAGCGCCCGGCGTGGCAGCCTGAGGGACCCCGCGAGGACGCGGTCCGTGCCGGGGGGCGCGTCGAGCGGGGCGCGGGACGGCGGGTGGTCAGTTGTCCGCGAGTGCGCGCAGGTAGGTGAGGACGGCGCGCACCCGGCGGTGTCCGGTGTCGGGGGTGGGCATGCCGAGCTTGCCGAAGATGCTGCCGATGTGCTTGTTCACCGAACTCTCGGCGAGGAAGAGGAGCCGGGCGATTGTCGGGTTGTTGTGGCCCTCGGCCATCAGGGCGAGCACCTCCCGCTCGCGCGCGGTGAGGGCGGCCAGCGGGTCGGGGCCGGTGCGGTGGGCCATCAGCTGGGAGATGACCTCCGGGTCCATCGCGGTGCCGCCCTCGGCGACCCGCCGCAGCGCCTGGAGGAACTCCTCGGCGCGGCCGACCCGGTCCTTGAGCAGGTAGCCGACGCCGGTGGCGCTCTGGGCGAGCAGCTCGGCGGCGTAGGCGCGTTCGACGTACTGGGAGAGGATCAGGACGGGCAGTGCGGGCAGTCGGCGGCGGGCCTCGATGGCGGCGCGCAGTCCCTCGTCGCGGAAGTCCGGCGGCAGCCGGACGTCGACCACGGCGACGTCGGGGCGGTGGTCGAGCAGGGCGGGCAGCAGGTCGTCGCCGTGCTCGACGGTCGCGCACACCTCGTGTCCCTCGCTGTGCAGCAGCAGGACGAGGCCCTCGCGGAGCAGGGCGTTGTCCTCGGCGATCAGGATCCGCACGGGATCTCCACTTCCAGGATGGTCGGGCCCCCGGGCGGGCTGGACAGGCGGGTGGTGCCGTCGAACGCGGCGACCCTGCGGCGCAGGCCGGGCAGGCCGCTTCCGGCGCCCTCGACGGCGCCGCCCCGGCCGTCGTCCTCGACCCGGACGGCGATGGCGGCCGCGGTGATCCGCAGCCGGACCAGGGCGCCGCGGGCTCCGCTGTGCCGGGCGACGTTGGCGAGCGCCTCGGAGACCACGAAGTAGGCCGCGGCCTCGGCGGCGACCGGTGCGCGCGGTGGCGGGTCGACCGGAGAAGGGGCGCCCCGGCCGCCCCCGGTGTCCGGCTCGACCCGGGTGGGCACGGCGCAGCGGGCGGCGAGCGACAGGACGGCCTCGGCGAGACCGCGGTCGGCGAGCAGCGGCGGGTGGATGCCGCGCACCAGGGCGCGCAGCGACTCCAGGGCCTGCTCGGCGACGAGCTGGGTGGAGTCCACCAACGCGGCCGCCTGCTCGGGACGTTGGTCCAGCGCGCGGCGGATCATGCCGAGCCGGAGCGAGACGGCCACCAGGTTGGCCTGGGCGCCGTCGTGCAGGTCCCGTTCGATCCGGCGCAGTTCGGCGGCGTGGGCGTCCAGCGCCTCGGACCGGGTGGTGGTCAGCTCCTGGACGCGCCGGGCCAGCGAGGCGCGGGGCCGGGCGACGAGCAGCCGGCGGGAGGCCCGGGCGTGCAGGTCGGCGGCGGGCGCCAGCACGGCCAGGGCGACCACCGTGTAGCCGACCCCGCCGACCGCCGCCGCGACGGCCACCGGCCAGGAGTCGACGGTCAGCAGGATGATGCTCCCGCGCTCGTCCGGCAGGAGACGCCACCACACCGGCGCCGTCAGCCAGTTGACGGCGTGGCTGCACAGGGTGAGGGCGGCGGCGGACAGGGCCGTCCCGGCGGTGGCGTGGGCGAGCAGCCACACCAGGTCCTTGCGGACGGCCGGGTCGCGCAGGGACGTCCGGTCGCGGTACGGGCTGCGCGGCCGGTCGCCGCCCAGCCGCCGGCCGGCCCGCCGGCGGTGGAACTCGGCGAAGCGGCGCAGCAGTCGCAGGGCCGGCGGCAGGAGCGGCAGGCCCGGGCCGACCGGGCAGAGGGCGAGGACGACGAGCAGCAGGCAGAGCCCGACCAGCGCGGCCGCCCCGGTGCCGAGGCAGAGCAGGAGGTGGCCGGCGGCGGCGGGAGAGCGGCGCACCGCGGAGCGGGCGGCGGACCGGACGGCCGACCGGACCGTGGACGCGGCAATCCTGGGCGCCCGCACGATGGTTCAGTCCTCCGAGCCTCCGAGCCGACTGTTCGATCACCCTAACACCGGCCCTGGAAGCGGCTCCGGGACCGGCCCGGAGGCCGTCACGGGGCGCGGCTCTTCCGCCGCCGTACCGGACACCTCCACAATGGGGCGGGTCGATCGCGGAAGTGGGGGAACCGGGGTGGAGTGGCTGCTGGGGATCGGTGGGGCCCTGCTGCTCGGGGTGGTGACCAATCTGGTGTACGACTTCGCCAAGTTCGGCGGCTCACGGCTCGGTTCCCGGGTGCCGGTGCCGCGGGTCCGGCGGGCGAGCCTGACGGCGGCGGCCCGGGCGCACGACGTGCGGGCGGACGGGCTGGCGCCGCTGATCACCTGGTCGGCGACCCGGCCGCTGGCGCCGAGCACGCTGGTGACGGCGCACCGCGGGCGGGTCGAGCGCCCGCACGTGCTGGACGCGGCCGGGTGGGCCGAGGAGGTGGTGCGCCGGAGGGCGGCCGGTGCGGCGGGCCGCACCGCGTACATCTCGCGGCTGACGGTCGATCACGGCGAGCACGGCGGTGCGCGGGTCTGCGAGGTGGACATCGCGGAGAGCGACTACGCGGAGTGCATGGCCACCACCGGGATGGGCCGGGAGGACCCGGAGGCGGCCCGGCTGCTGCACGAGGCGCTGGACCAGGGCCTGACGAGCTTCGTGGCCGTCGCGCCGCCCACGATGGTCAGCGCCTGCGTCGCGGTGCGGGACCGGCTGGGCCGGCTGCTGCTGCTCCGCCGCTCGCTGGCGGTCCACACCTTCCCGGCGCAGTGGACGGTCGGGATCAACGAGACGATGAAGTACCGCGACGAGCCGGGCGCCGCCGAGGACTTCTACGGGCTGGTCCGGCGGGCGCTGGAGGAGGAGTTGGGGCTGCTGCCGGACGATGTCGGGCCGACCGTGATCACCTGGCTGGGCTGGAGCGAGCCGGCCTCCTGCTACACGCTGGTGGCCACCGTCCGGTCCCGGCTGGACGCGGCCGAGATCGACCGCCGCCGCGAGGCCTGCCACAGCACCTTCGAGCACGACATGGCCGTCTGGGTGCCGTTCACCCGCCGGACGGTCTCCGAGCTGATCGAGGGCGGCACCTGCCCGGACGGCTCGCGGCGCTGGTCGTACCTCGCGCCGCTGGTGGCCTGGGAGGCCTGGCGGGCGGCGCAGCAGGAGCGGGCTTAGGCCGGAACTCGCCTCGCCGGGACGGGTGTTCCGTTCGGAGTGGGCACAGTCCGTGCGGAGTGGCGCAGTTCCGCGCGGAGCGGGCACCGTTTTCGCGCGGGGAAGCGCGGCCCAGGAGGAACTGGCGTGCCGGGCCCGGCCGCCCGGTCAGCCGACGGCGGTGCGCCAGTCCGCCGGCCCGCTCGCCGGGAGGTGCCCGGGCAGGCCCGGGGTCCAGCGCTTCGAGCCGTCCGGCAGTACGGCCAGGGCCTCGATGCCGGGTCGGCGGGCGGCCCAGGCGAGGGCGCGGTCCGGGCCCATGGCGAAGGCGGCGGTGGCCCAGGCGTCGGTGCGGGCGATGCCGGTGCCCGGAGCGCCGACCAGGGTGAGCGAGGCCAGGGCGCAGGCCGGGCGGCCGGTGTGCGGGTCGAGGATGTGCGCGCCGCGCTCGGCGGTGCCGGAGGTGGCAACGGCCAGGTCGTGGCCGGCCAGGACGGCGGCCAGCAGACCCGGTCGCCGGGGGTCGGCGATGCCGATCCGCCACGGTCCGCCGGCGCTCTGCACGTCTCCGCCGCCGCTGACGCAGTACTGCCTGGAGCCGGAGGAGCGCAGCAGGGCGGCCGCCTGCTCGACCGCCCAGCCCTTGACCCAGCCGCTGGGGTCGAGCCGGCCGCCCGGCCGGTCGGTGAAGTAGCCGTCGGTCTCGGCGGCCACCTCCCGGCAGGCGGCCAGCACGGTGCGGACCTCCGGATCGCAGTCGTCCAGGGCGAGTTCGCCCCGGTCGAGGCGGCTGATGTCGCTGTCCGGCCGGTACGTCGAGAACACCGCGTCGATCCGGTGCAGCCGTTCCGCGATCCGTTCCAGCACGGCCGGGGTCCCGGGGGCGGGGTCGCGTACGGTGACCGAGAAGACGGTGCCCATCACGGGCTCGGCGTGGCGCAGCACGGGCGCCTCAGCCCTTGGCCCGGTCGAGGGCGCTCTGCAGGGAGCGGACGTAGCCGTCGCTGGTGTACGTCGCGCCGCTGACCACGTCGATCCGGGCGCTCTGCGCGGCTATCGCCTCCTGGTTGAGGACCGGCAGCGCGGAGGTGTTGATCTCGCGGTCGCGCCGTTCGGCACTCGGGTACTTGACCACGTCGACGGCGGTGATCCTGCTGCCGGCCAGGGTGACCTGGACCTGCACCGGGCCGTAGCGGGTGTTGACGGTGTCCCCGCTGACCTTCCTGGTGGCGCCCGAGGCGGATGCGGGCGCGGGTGCGGAGACGGAGGGCGCCGGGGCGTTCGACGGTGCCGAGACCCCGGACCCGGTGCCGGAGCCGGTGCCGGAGCCGGTGCCGGAGCCGGCGGTGGTGCCCTGGCCGGTGCCGCTGCCCGGCCCCGAGCCGATCACCGGCACGGGCCCGGCGGCCTCGTGCGGTTTGAGGGACAGCAGCAGGACCACTCCGGCCGCGGTGGCGGCGCTGGTGACGACGGCTCGGCGCATGGAATGGACGCTCCTCGGGTGCTCGGGTGCTCGGGTGCTCGGGTGCTCGGGTGCTCGGGGGCGAGCCGAACGGGCTCAGAAGGAAAGGCTTCAGAAGGAGAAGCTCTCGTGGTGGATGCGTCCCGGCCGCACCCCCGCCGCCCGCAGCGCGCGGACGGCCTCCTCGGTCAGGGCGTCCGGGCCGCACAGGTAGACCTCGTGCTCGGCGAGGTCCGGGACCAGCCGGGCCAGCGCGGCCCCGAGGTCGCCGACCTGCTCGCGCGGGCCGAGCAGCTCGTGCACCGCCGCGCCGCGTCGCCGGGCGACCTCGGCCAGCTCCGCCCGGAACAGCACGTCCTGCGGCCGCCGGGCCCGCTGGACCAGCGTCAGCTCGCCCGGCAGGGTTTCGAACAGGGCGCGCAGCGGGGTGATCCCCACCCCGGCGCCGAGCAGCAGCACCCGGCGCTGCCGCAACCCCCGCCCGGTGAACGCCCCGTACGGGCCCTCGGCGCGCACCCGGGTTCCCGGGCGCAGGGCGGCCACCGCGGCGCTGTGCCCGCCGAGGTCCTTGACGGTGAAGCGCAGGAAGTGCGGGTGCGGCGGCGCGGACAGCGAGTACGGGTTGGCGGCCCAGCGCAGCCCGGGCGCCTGGAACTGGAGCCGGAAGAACTGGCCGGGCTCGGCGCGGAGTTCGTCCAGCCGCCGCCCGCGCAGGAACAGCGACACCACCCCGGGGCCCTCCGGCCGTACCTCGGCTACGGTCAGGCCGTGCCGCCGGTCGAGCAGCCACGGCCGCAGCAGCCGGTACCAGCCGAGCAGGGCCGCGGTGCCGAAGTAGAGCGCGTACCAGGCCGCTCGGCCGGGGCCGCCGCCCAGGTCGGCGCCGGTCGCCAGCTGGTGGGCGAAGGCCAGCGCCACCGCGAGGTAGGTCGCCAGGTGCAGGTAGTACCAGGCCTCGTACGGGAGACGGCGGCGTGCGATCCGGGCGGAGACGGCGCCGGTGCCGAGCAGCAGCAGGGTGCCCAGGGTGGCCTTGAGCATCTCGGGGTAGTGGAAGACGATCTCCACGCCCTCGCCGATCGGCCCGCGCCCGTCGGTCAGCGCGTAGCCCCAGACGACCGTCAGCACGTGCACCGTGACCAGGGCCACCGTCCAGCGCCCGCCGAAGGCGTGCCAGCGCGCCAGCCGGTCCGCGCCGACCCCGCGCTCCACCGGCGGCAGCCGGGCCATCAGCAGGACCAGCACCGGCGCGGCACCGCCGGCCAGCAGCCCGGTGATCCGGCCGGCGCCGGTCAGCCAGCCGTCCGCGCCGACCACGGCCGGGGTGCCCGTCCACCACAGCGCGAGCACGCCGAGCACGCCCGCGGCGATCAGGCCGAGCGCCGCGCGCGGGTCGAGGGCGAACGGTGGACGCGGCGCCGCCCGGTGGCCCGGGCGGTCGGGTGCCCGCCGGGGCCCGGGCCGCGGCTTCGGGGCGGCGGCAGTGGTCATCGGATCCTCCTCGGCGCCCGGCGGCGAGTGCCGCCGAGGCCGTCCACGATCGCACCGCAAGCTCTGAGCGGGCTCTGAACCGGGCCGGCCCCGGCGCCCATCGGTGAATGGAAAAGGGCAGCTCAGGGCGGGTGTGCCGGCCTACGAACCGTTTTCCGGGGTCTCACCGGTTTCTCATCGGGACCGGCCAGAATGACCACCGCGCAGCACCCGACACGAGGAGCCCCATGGACGAGACCGCCGACCGCCCGGACTGGCGGGTCCTGGTCGTCGACGACGAACCGGACCTGGTCGAGGTGGTCTGCGGAGCCGTCCGCTACGAGGGCTGGCAGGCCCGCGGCGTGACCACCGGCCTGGCCGCCGTCGAGGCCGCCGCGGCCTGGCGGCCGCACGCCGTGGTGCTCGACGTGATGCTGCCCGACCTCGACGGCCTGGAGGTGCTGCGCCGCGTCCACGCCGGGCAGCCCGAGGTGCGGGTGCTCTTCCTGACCGCCCGGGACGCCGTCGAGGAACGGATCGCCGGCATCGCGGCCGGCGGCGACGACTACGTGACCAAGCCGTTCAGCCTGGCCGAGGTGGTGGTCCGGCTGCGCGGCCTGCTGCGCCGGGCCGCCCCGCCCGCCGCGGCCGGGCAGCCGCCGCCGCACGCGCTGGTGCTCGGCGACCTCGTGCTGGACGACCGGGCCCGCGAGGTCACCCGGGGCGGGGAGACGGTCGAGCTGAGCCCGACCGAGTACGCGCTGCTCGCCCACCTGATGCGCCATCCCCGGCAGGTGCTCAGCAAGTCGCAGATCCTGGACGCCGTCTGGTCGTACGACTTCGGCGGGCAGGCGCACATCGTGGAGCTGTACATCAGCTACCTGCGCAAGAAGGTGGACGCCGGCCGCAGCCCGATGATCCACACGGTGCGCGGCGCGGGGTACCTGATCAAGGCCGCGACATGAAGCCCCGCGCGGGGCGCTCCCGTCCACGGCCGGCCCGCCGCCCGGGCGGACGCCGTCCACGGTTGGCCCCCCGCACCCTGCGCGCCCGGCTGATCGCCGGCCTGCTGGTGCTGCTCGTCGCCACCTGCGCCGCCGTCGGCCTCGCCACCACCGCCGCGCTGCGCCACTTCCTGGTCGACCGCCTGGACCAGCAGCTCGCCGAGTCCGGCGGCCGCTACGCCGCGAGCCTGGAGCACACCGGCCACGGCGCCGGCCCCGACACCCGGGCCCAGACCCCCGGCACCCTCGGCGTACGGCTGCTGGGCGGACGGGTCACCGCCGCGGGCGTGGTCGACGGGGACGCCGACGACGTGGACGACCCCGGGAACGACGACGACCGGGTCGCCTTCGCCCCCGACCGGGAGCACGCCCTGGCCGCCCTGCCCGTCGACGGCCCGGCCCGCACCCTCGACCTCGGCCGGGCGCTCGGCCACTACCGGGTCCGCGCGGTCGCCGGGCGGGACGGCGACGTGCTGGTCAGCGGCCTGCCGCTGCGCCCGGCCGAGGACACAGTGGAGCGGCTGGAGAGCCTGGAACTCACCGTCTTCGCGATCTCCGTCGCCGCGGCGGGCGCGGCCGGGGCCGCCTGGGTCGGCTTCTCGCTGCGCCCGCTGCGGCGGGTGGTGGGCATGGCCGAGCGGGTCAGCGCGCTGCCGCTCGCCAGCGGCGAGGTGATGCTCGCCGAACGCGTGCCGGACGACGACCCGCGCACCGAGGTCGGCCGGGTCGGCGCCGCGCTCAACCGGATGCTCGGGCACGTCGGCGACGCGCTGGCGCGCCGGCACGCGGTGGAGGAGCGGCTGCGCGGCTTCGCCGCCGACGCCAGCCACGAGCTGCGCACCCCGGTCGCGGCGGTCCGCGGCCACGCCGAGCTGGCGCTGCGCCACCCCGGGCCGTTCCCGGCGCCGGTACGGCACTCGCTGGAGCGGATCGACGCCGAGGCGCTGCGGATGGGGGCGATCGTCGAGGACCTGCTGCTGCTCGCCCGGCTGGACGCCGGCCGCCCACTGGCCGAGGAGGAGGTGGACCTGACCCGGATCGCCCTCGACGCGGTGGCCGACGCCCGCGCCGCCGGGCCGGAGCACCGCTGGCGGCTCGCCCTGCCGGAGGAGCCGGTGCTGGTGCGCGGGGACGAGCACCGGTTGAGTCAGGTGGTGGCGAATCTGCTGGCCAACGCCCGGACCCACACCCCGCCCGGCAGCGAGGTCCGGCTCTGCCTCGAACGGACGGACGGTCAGGTGGAGTTGAGCGTCACGGACGACGGTCCGGGGATCGCGCCGGAGCTGGCCGACCGGGTCTTCGAGCGCTTCGTCCGGGGCGACCGGGCCCGCTCCCGCGCCACCGGCTCGACCGGGCTCGGTCTGGCGATCGTCCGGGCCGTGGTCGGGGCGCACGGCGGCACGGTGGCGGTGGCGAGCCGGCCCGGCCGCACCGTGTTCACCGTCCGGCTGCCGTGACGGTCACCGCCGTCGCTGGTGTCGTCGCCGTCGGTGCCGTGCCCGTCGCCGCCGTCGTACGGAAGCGCTGCCGGTAGTCGGTCGGCGTGGTGCCGAGGCGGCGGCGGAAGGCGCGCACCAGGGTGTCGACGGTGCCGAAGCCGCAGATGGTGGCGATGCGGTCGAGCGTCGCGTCGGTGGACTCCAGCCGGTGGCGGGCGAGTTCGACCCGGGCGGACTCGACGTAGGCGCTCGGGGTGGTGCCCAGCTCGGTCTTGAAGATCCGGGTCAACTGCCGTTCGCCGACGTGGGCGTGGGCCGCGAGGTCCGGGACGGTGAGCGGCCCGGCGAGATTGCGCAGGATGTGGTGGCGCAGCTCCTCGATCCGCCGGGTGGTCGACACGGGTTCCAGCGGGACGCTGAACTGGCTCTGGCCGCTGGGTCGTTTGAGGTACATGACGAGCTGGCGGGCGACCCGCAGGGCCAGCTCCTCGCCGAAGTCCTCGGCGACCAGCGCGAGCGACAGGTCCAGGCAGGCGCTGATGCCCGCACCCGTCCAGACCTCGCCCTCGCGGATGAAGATCGGGTCCGGATCGACCTCGACCTCCGGGTGCTCCTCGGCGAGCTGGCCGGCCGTGGACCAGTGGGTGGTGGCGCGCCGCCCGTCCAGCAGCCCGGCGGCGGCGAGCAGGTGCGCGCCGACGCAGACGCTGGCCACCCGGCGCGAGCGGGCGGCCAGCGTGCGGACCCGGTCGACCACCGCCGGGTCGGCGAGCGCGCGGACCCGGCGGTGGTCGTCCACCTCGACCGAGCCGGGCACCAGCAGGGTGTCGATCCGGCTCCGGGCGGCCTCGTCGAAGGTGAGGTCGGGCAGGATGCGCACGCCCGCCGCGGTGGTGACCGGCTCCGCCGTCTCGGCGGCGAGGACGACCCGGTAGCCGGTCGCGTCGCCGGTCTCCCGGCGGACCAGTGAGAACACCTCGGGCGGGCCGGTCACGTCGAGCAGGTCGACGCCCTCGAACAGCACGATGACGATCAGCCGTTGCGCAGCGGGTGCGGGCACCGCTTCCCTCCTCCTCGTCCCTGCTCGATGTCGGAATCTGCAGGTTAGACGACATTGCCGACATCCGAGCGCCGACCGTAGCGTTTTCAGGGCCGGCCGCACCCGCAGTGGCCCGCGAGATCCCCGACTCCCGACCGTGAAGGCGGTACCCCGTGCCCACCACGACCCTGCGCACCCTCAACGGCCTCGACGAGAAGCCCGCCGTGCTCGGCGACTCGACCCTGATCATGATCGACTACCAGAACACCTATGTGCGCGGCGTGATGGAACTGGCGGGCTGGCAGGAGGCGCTGGCCGCCGGCGCCGAGCTGCTCGCCCGGGCCCGGGAGGCCGGCGCCACCGTGATCCACGTGATCAACGACGGTGGCGAGGGCACCCCGTACGACATCCGGGCCGAGATCGGGCGGATCCACCCGAGCGTGGCCCCCGCCGAGGGCGAGCGGGTGGTGGTCAAGCAGGCCCCGGACGCCTTCGTCGGCACCGACCTGGGAGAACTGCTCGACGCGGCCGGCCACCGGGACGTCGTCGTCGCCGGATTCATGACCCACATGTGCGTCGCCTTCACCACGGCCGGCGCCTTCCTGCGCGGCAACCGCCCGACCGTCGTGGCCGCCGCCTGCGCCACCCGCCCGCTGGAGTCGGCCGGCACCGGGCTGACGGCCGCCCAGGTCCACCGCGCCGCGCTGGCGACGATCGGCGACCTGTACGGCGTGGTGGTGGAGTCCCCGGCCGACCTCGGCTGAGCCTCGGCCGGACCGCCCGCCGGACCGCCCGCCGGACCGCCCGCCGGACCGCCCGCCGGACCGCCCGCCGTGGCGGTCCACTGTGGTGGTCCGGGGCGTCGAGGGCGCCCGGAAACGCCACCGATCCGCCCCCGCCTCGTTGACCAGTCCGCGCACGGTGTCGGCGGAGGGCGGGGAACGGGCATGGCGGGGAACGGGGCGGCGGCCGTGGGCGGCCCGCCGGAGCTGGCGGAGTCGTACCGCGTCTGCGAGCAGGAGGTGGCCGACCACCAGGCCTCGCTGCGGGCGATCAGCGACACACTGCCGCCCGAGGTGCGGCCGTACTTCCACGCCGTCAACGGCTTCGCCTCCCGGTCCGACCGGATCGCCGACAATGCCCCTGACGCCGATATCCCTGACGCCGGCGCCCGCAACGCCCGGGCCCAGGCCGCCCCCGCCGAGCGGCTGCGCCGGTTCGCCCGCTGGCGGGCCGAGACCCTGGCCGAGCTGGCGGCCGGCCGCAGCGAGCACCCGCTGCGCCGGGCCTTCGTGGACACCGTGCGCCGGTGGGAGCTGGACCCGGCGCTGGTCGAGGAGTTCCTGGACGCCACCCAGGGCGACGGGGCCCACCCGCCGGTCTTCGAGACCCGTGCGGACCAGCGCCGCCACCTGCGCGGCGTCGCGGGGACGATCACCGAGCTGTGGGCCCCGCTGCTGGGGGCGCGGGGCCCGCGGGCGGCGGACGCGCTGTCCGCGCTGGGGGAGGCCTGCCAGCTGGCCGACATCCTGGAGGACCTCCCGCTCGACCTCGCGGCCGGCCGCTGCTACCTGCCGCAGCAGGAGCTGCGCCGGCTCGGCCTGACCGTCGGCGACCTCGGCCGACCCGATCCCCGGGGTCGCCACCGGGCCGCCCTGGACACACTGGTCGAGGGTCAGCAGGCGCAGCTGCACCGGCTGTTGGAGCAGGCGCTGCCCGTCACCTGGCTCGCCGCCCCCGGCTGCCGCCCGTTCCTGCACACCCTGCTGCTCGGCGCCCAGCTGCAGTACGACGAAGTGACCCTGGCGCGCTCGCGCGTCCTGTCCGAGGGCCTCACCCCGCTGAGCTCCGACGGCGCCACCCCCCGCCGTCGCGCCCGGCCCGTGGCCGCCGAGGGGGCGCCCGCCCACGTCGCCGTGATCATGGACGGCAACCGCCGCTGGGCCGAGGCCCGCCGACTGCCCGCCCGGCACGGCCACCAGGCGGGGCAGCGGGCCGCCCTGCGCCTGGTCAACGCGGCGCTGCGGCTGGGCATCCGCCACCTGAGCCTGTACGCGTTCTCCACCGAGAACTGGGACCGCCCGCCCGAGGAGCTGACCGCGCTGTTCGACTCGCTGGCCGACGGCCTGACCCGTGGCGCGGAGGGCCTGCACGCGCTCGGGGTGCGGATCCGGTGGTGCGGCCGGCGGGACCGGGTGGACGAGTCGCTGGCCTCCGCGATCGCGCTGGTGGAGAGCATGACGTCCAACAACGGCACGCTGACCCTGACGGTCTGCGTGGACTACGGCGGACGGGAGGAACTGGCCGCCGCGGCCCGGGGCCTGGCCGCCGAGGTGGCGGCCGGGGGGATCCGCCCGGAGGCGATCGGCCCGGCCGACCTCGCCCGGCACCTGTACCTTCCGGACCTCCCGGACGTCGACCTGCTGATCCGCACCTCGGGGGAGCAGCGGATCAGCAACTTCCTGCCCTGGCAACTCGCCTACGCCGAGCTGCTGTTCGACCCCACGCCGTGGCCCGACTACGACCTGGCCCGGCTGCGCGGGGCCGTCCGCGCCTACGCGGCCCGCGAGCGCCGCTTCGGCGGGGGCGTGCCCGCCCAGTCCCGGCAGTCGCAGCAACCCGGGCCGCCGGGGCCGTCCGGGCCGTCGCAGCACTCGGGGCCGTTGGGGCCGTCCGCGCCGTCCCAACGGTCCCAGCAGTCCCGGAAGCCCCCTACGAGTGCTGCTCCTGCGCCGCCGCCGGGGGAGGAGGGGTGTACGTTCCCTGGGCCGTGACGTACGCCAGCACCGTGTCCACGGTCACGGGGTGCGCGCCGAAGTTCGCGGTGTACGTGTCCACCGCCTCCTGGGTGGGGCGCAGCGGCACCCCGGTGAGCCGGACCTTGATCGGGTGCCCGGCCGGTACCGGATCGGCAGTCAGCTTGCCCTCCGTGAGGCCGCAGCGGAAGGCCGAGCGGTGCCCCATCTCCGCCCCGCCGACCTCGCACCGGCCGGAACCCAGGCCGTCCTTGATCGCGCCGGCCAGGTTCACCACCCGGTAATCGCCCCGGGAGGTGCGGACGGACACCCCGCCGTCCAGTGCCCCGTCGCCGTGCGCCTTCGGCGGGTTCGCGAGGGACGGGTCGCCCACGGCCGAGCGGATCGGCAGGTGGACGGCCGGGCCGTGGCGGTCCATCACCATGCGGGCCGGGGCGACGACGTCCACCATCGCGTGGAAGCGGTCCAGCTGGGCCTGCGCCTCCGGGGTCCAGCGCACCTCGACCCAGCCGTTGGAGAGCGTTCCCAGGTTTCCGGAGCGGTCGGTGCCGCCGTCGACGGCACCGGCCGCCGTCCCGGTGAGCCACCCCAGTAGCGGGGCGCCCAGCGCCGCGCCCAGCAGCGAACGCCGCGTCGTGCTCATCGTCCCGAACCGTCCTTCCCGGGCCGTCCAGCACGGCCCTGGGACGGATCATCCGTCCACCGACCGTCTCCGAGGGCATTCCGGAGAACGAAACCACTCGCACGGGGGGAGTGGGACGCAGCCACGGGTGGTCCGTTCGGGAACATGAGCCCCCCGGGACGGCTGCCCGCCGGGTGTCCGCGCCGGGCCGTCCCGGCCGTTCGCGTACCCCCGCCGTACCGCTCCCACCCCGAGTTGAACGTGTTCAAAGTCGTGCGCCATGATGAGGAGGCGCGAGAACACCCCGCCGCGGCCTGCGGCGGAAAGCGGTCCCGTGCTGCCCCGTCACGCTCCGAACCCCCTCACCCGACCCCGGAGTCGACCGTGCGACACCTGCTGCAACGCCACCCCTTCGCGATGCGCACCCACTTCGCGCACTCGCTCGTCCTCACCTACGCCCTGCCGCCCCGGCTGCTCGCCCCGCTGGTGCCGCCCGGCCTCGCCCTCGACACCTACACCGACCCCGACGGCACCGAGCACGGCTTCGTCGCCGCCGCCGTCGTGGACACCCGGGCACTGCGCCCGGCCGCGCTGCCCGCCCGCCTCGGCCGGGACTTCATCCTGACCGGCTACCGGGTCTTCACCCGCTTCCCGACCCCCGGCGGCCGCACCATGCGCGGCCTGCGCATCCTGCGCTCGGACACCGACAGCCGGATGATGGCGCTCGGCGGCAACGCCTTCTCCCGCTACCACTACCGGCACGCCCGGATCGGCACCCGGGTGGTCGGCGACACCCTGGAGTTCAAGGTGGTCAGCGGCGACGGCCGCGCCGACCTGCACGTGCGCGCCGACCTCGGCGGCGCCCCCGCCGCCCTCCCGCCGGACAGCCCGTTCGCGGACGCCCGGGCCGCGCGGCGCTTCGCCGGCCCGCTGCCCTACACCTTCGAGTACGAGCCGCAGACCCGCTCGATGATCGTGGTCAAGGCCACCCGCGCCCACTGGGACCCGGTCCCGGTGGCCGTCGAGGTGCCCCGGCTCACCTTCTTCGACCACGGCCCGCTGGCCGGCAGCCGGCCCCTGCTCGCCAACGCCTTCCACGTCGCCGGCCTCGACTACGGCTGGCACGCCGGAGAGCGCCGCCACCTCACCGGAGCCGCCCGATGACCGCCCCCGCCCCGGCCGGGCCCGGCCCGTCCGCCGCCCGCCCGTCCGCCGTCCGCCCGTTCGCCGCCCGCCCGTTCGCCGCCTGCTCCGCCGTCCTGTGCCCGTCCACGGCCCGGACCGACGGCCCCCGCCCGTCCGGTGTGCGCGAGGTCGTCCGCTACAACTGGCCGATGTACGCCGCCGGCGCGCTCACCGTCGCCGTCGGCGGGGCGCTGGCCGGCCGGCTGCCGGGCCCCGCCGCCGGGCTCGCCCGGGCGGCCGCCGCCACCGCCGCCGGCTACCTCGCCGTCAGCACCCTCGCCACCTGGTGCGTCTACGACCGCTCCGCACTCCACCGCTACGACTGGCTGCCGGAGCTGCTGCCCGACGGCCCCGGCGACCACCTGGTGATCAGCACCGGCCTGGACGAGGCCAGCCGCCCGATCGCCGCCCGCCACCCCGGTGCCCGCGGACGGCTCGCCGACCTGTACGACCCCGCGCTGACCGCGAGCGGCTCGATCCGCCGCGCCCGCCGCCACGCCCCGCCCGCCCCCGGCGGCATCCCGGCCCGCCCGGACGCCCTGCCCGCCGCGACCGGCGCCCTGGACACGGTGTTCGCCGTCTTCGCCGCCCACGAGCTGCGCCGGCCCGCCGACCGCACCGCCCTGTTCGCCGAGGCCGCCCGCGGCCTGCGCCCCGGCGGCACCCTGCTGCTGGTCGAGCACCTGCGGGACGCCGCCAACACCGCCGTCTACGGTCCCGGCGCCTGGCACTTCCTGCCCCGCGCCACCTGGCTGCGGCACGCCGCCGAGGCGGGCCTGCACCCGGCCGTCGAGCGCCGGATCGCCGGCCTGGTCACCGCCTTCGCCTTCCGGAAGGTCTCGTCATGACCGGGCTGGTCACCCTGGAGGCCCAGCTGCGCCTGGTCGGTGCCGCCCTCGTGACCCTCGGCCTGGTCCACGCGGTGCTGCCCCGTGCCATCGGCTGGCCCGCCGACCTGTCCGGCACCACCCTGCTGACCCGGCAGGTCTCCTACGCCCACCTCTTCTTCATCGGCCTGGCCTGCGCCCTGCTCGGCCTGCTCCCGCTCTGCCTGGCCCCCGACCTGCTGGCGGGCGGCCGGCTCGGCACCGCCCTGCTGGCGGGCCAGACCCTCTTCTGGGGCCTGCGCTGGCTCTTCGAGTTCGCCTACTTCTCGCCCCGGCTGTGGCGCGGAGACCGCCTGCGCACCGTCGCCCACCTCGGTCTCTGCGTGCTGTGGACCTGGGTGACGGCGGTCTTCGCCGGAGCCCTCTGGCACACGGTCTAGGATCAGTCGCGACCCCAGGAGCCCACACACCCCTCAAGGATCATGCGGTGACCGTTGCTTTCCCCCGTGCTCGCGCCGTGCGGTCGGCCCTGTCGGCCGGCGTCGTCCTGCTGGCGGCCACCTCCTGCTCCGGTTCGTCCGACGCGGCGCTGACCAGCGCCCAGGCCAAGCAGAAGACCGACCAGTACTTCTCCGAGACCTTCCTCGCCTTCCCGAAGCCGATCTCGCCGGTGGTGGACCGCGACGGCGAGGAGCAGTGCTTCAAGAAGGGCGCCCCCTCGGAGCCGGACGGCCGGGTGAAGGCCGTCACCTACCGCTTCCTGCGGGACATTCCGGCCGATCACCACGACACGATCTTCGACGCCTTCCGCGGCCACCTCGTCGTGGCCGGGTTCCGGGTCACCGACAGCAGGCCCGGTGTGATCGTCCTCACCAACCCGGACAACGGCTTCAAGGCCTCCGTCTCGGACGGCGACAACTGGCCGGCCACGCTGAAGGTCGGTTTCGAGTCCCCCTGCGTCTCGCCCGACGGGGCCAAGGCGGCCACCGGCTGAGCACCCCGGCACCTCCTCGCCCGGGCGGACCGCTTTCGCGGGCCGCGCCGGCCGCCGGCCCGGACGGGCAGCCCGCTCCGCCGCTCCGCGGGGCCCGTCCCGTCAGACGTTCGCCGGCAGGGCCGGCGCGCGGCGCGGCTGGGGCGGGAGGGCGAGGGTGAGGGCCTCGCGGGAGGCGGTCGGGAGGGCGAGGGCGGAAGCGGTCTCGGCGGGGAGCGGCTGGAGGCCGAGCAGCGCGGTGGTCAGCCGGGTGGTGGCGCGGTGCCAGTCGGGGATCCGCCGGAGCATGGCGTGGCCGCTGCCGGTGACGGTGTATCCGCAGACCCTGGCGCCCGCGGCGCGGCTGCGGGCGGCGAAGGCGCGGGTGTCGGCGGGCGGGGTGACGGTGTCGCGGTCGCCGTGCAGCATCAGCACGTCGCGTCCGGCGAGCTGCTCGCACGGGTCCTCGGCCGGGCACCACGGTGCGAGGGCGACCAGGCCGGTGACGGACGGGTGCCCGCCGGCCCGGAGCGCGGCGCGCCCGCCCATCGAGTGGCCGACCAGCACCGTCGGCACCGGCCCGAGCAGCGCGGTCAGTTCGTCGAGCGCGGCGGTCGCGTCCTGGGCGGCGTCGGCCCGTTCGCCGTTCCAGCCGCGGTGGCGGTAGCGGACGGTCCCGATGGCGACGCCGGCGTCCGCGGTCGCCCTGGTGAGCCCGCGCAGGAAGCCGTGCATCCGCAGCAGCGGGAGGTTGAGGCGTCCGGGCCGGGAGAAGTTGTGCTCCTCGCCGCCGTGCAGCACCAGGACGGCGGCCCGGGCCGCGTCCGGCCGGACCTGCCAGTGCAGCGCCCGGTGGTCCACCGCGCGCTCCGCCGCCGTACCGCTCACTGCCGCACCGTCCCGTCCGTCCCGCCCGTGGCCCGTCCCCCCCGGACCGCCACTGTACGCGTGCGGACGGCCGGACCGTTCACCCGAGGGAACCATCCCGGACACCGGGCGCGCGCGGCCGGAGCGGGCGCCTGCTATTCACGAAGGGTGGGGGGCCGCAAGCGCCCGCTCGTGGCGCCGTGTCACCGAGTGGAGGACTCCGTGGCTCAGCAGCTCGCTCTGTCCGTCGACTTCGGGTCGGGTTTCACCCAGGCCTGGTCCAAGATCGCCAAGGTCATCCCGCAGTTCATCGCCTTCCTGGTGATCCTGTTCATCGGCTGGGTCGTGGCCAAGGCGATCGCCAAGCTCCTCGACCGGGTGATGCGCAGGCTCGGCTCGGAACGGGTCGCCGAGCGGTCGGGGATGGCCGCCCGGCTGGCCGGCTCCAAGTACGACATGACCGGCATCGTCTGCAAGGTCGTCTACTACATCGTCCTGCTGATGGCCCTGCAGCTGGCGTTCGGAGTCTTCGGCCCGAACCCGATCAGCGTGATGATCCACAGCATCGTCGCCTGGCTGCCCAGGGCCATCGTCGCCGTCGTGATCCTGGTGGTCGCGATGGCCATCGCCAACGGCGTGCGGGACATCGTGGGCAACTCGCTGTCCGGAGCCTCGTACGGCCGGGTGGTCGCCACCACGGTCTGGGCGTTCATCGTCGGCCTCGGTGTGATCGCCGCGCTGGGCCAGGTCGGGATCGCCACCGCGATCACGACCCCGGTGCTGATCGCCGTGCTCGCCACCATCGCCGGCGTGCTGGTGGTCGGCGTCGGCGGCGGCCTGATCCTGCCGATGCGCCAGCGCTGGGAGCGGTGGCTGGACGGCGCCGAACGGGAGACCGCCCGGCTGCGCGGCACTGCCTACCAGGCCGGCCGCTCCGACGCGCTGTCCAACCAGCCGGTCCGGCCGACCACCCAGACCGGTCCGGGCACCCCGCCCGCGCCGGGCATCGAGGGCGACCAGAACCGGTAGCCGCCGCCACCGCCGGTCGCCGGGCAGGGCCCGCCGGGGCTCAGACCTCCAGCAGGCCCTGCTCCCGCACCAGCCAGCAGATCGCGGTGAGCCGCATGACGGCGTAGTCGTAGCCGACCGGCTCCCGCCAGCCGATCTCGTCGAGCGCGT
Source organism: Kitasatospora sp. NPDC058048 (assembly GCF_042885555.1). Lineage (NCBI taxonomy): Bacteria > Bacillati > Actinomycetota > Actinomycetes > Kitasatosporales > Streptomycetaceae > Kitasatospora > Kitasatospora sp. NPDC058048. The sequence goes on from NZ_JBHVRT010000029.1 coordinate 29,391, forward strand.
CGACGAAGCCCAGCGCGTAGTCCGACAACTCCTCACGGTCCAGGGGCCGGGGCGCCAGCTCCGGTCCCTGCGCGTACAGCAGTTCCCGCAGCATCGCCGCGTGCTGGTCGACCGCCGCGACGAAACCGGGCTCGAAGGCGAACTCGGCCAGGCGGGGCGTGAAGGCCGTCACGATGCCGGGCAGCGGACAGCCGGCCGGCTCGTCGGGGGAGCGCCGGAAGGAATCGTCGGAGGTGGCGAACATCCGTCCACGTTAGGCGAGCCCCGGAGCCGGAACGGACGCCCGTGACGGTTCCGTGCTGAGACCTTGGCCACCCCGCCCGCGCCACCGCCCGCCGCGGCGACGGTCCGTGTCCCGTCCGGTTCGCTCTGCCGATCACGGGGTGCTCCGTACCAGAATGGCCGGCATGGATCTCCGCATCTTCACCGAACCCCAGCAGGGCGCGAGCTACGACACCCTCCTCAAGGTGGCCCGCACCGCCGAGGAACTCGGGGCCTTCAGCGCCTTCTTCCGCTCCGACCACTACCTGAAGATGGGCGACGTCGACGGCCTGCCCGGGCCCACCGACGCCTGGATCACCCTGGCCGGCCTCGCCCGCGACACCAGCACCATCCGCCTGGGCACGCTGATGACCGCCGCCACCTTCCGGCTGCCGGGCGTCACCGCGATCCAGGTCGCCCAGGTGGACGCGATGAGCGGCGGCCGGGTCGAGTTCGGCCTCGGCGCCGGCTGGTACGAGGCCGAGCACACCGCGTACGGCATCCCCTTCCCGAAGGAGAAGTTCGGTCGGCTGGAGGAGCAGCTGGCGATCATCACCGGGCTGTGGCGGACCAAGCTCGGCGACACCTTCGACTTCGCGGGCGAGTACTACACGCTGACCGACTCGCCCGCGCTGCCCAAGCCCGTCCAGGAGCACGTCCCGGTGCTGGTCGGCGGGCACGGCCCCCGGCGGACCCCGGCCCTGGCCGCCCGCTTCGCCGACGAGTTCAACCTGCCGTTCGCCTCGGTGGACGACACCGCCGCCCAGTTCGGCCGGGTCCGCGCCGCTGTCGAGCACGCCGGGCGCGCGGCCGGCGACCTGGTCTACTCCAGCGCCCTGGTCGCCTGCGTCGGCCGGGACGACGCCGAGGTCGCCCGCCGGGCCGCCGTGATCGGCCGCGACGTCGACGAGCTCAAGGAGAACGGGCTGGCCGGCACCCCGGACGAGGTCGTCGAGAAGATCGGCCGGTACGCGGCCGTCGGCAGCGAGCGGATCTACCTCCAGATCCTCGACCTGGACGACCTCGACCACCTGGAGCTGATCGCCTCCCGGATCGCCCCGCAGCTCGCCTGAGGCACGCCCGGGGCCCGTCGGCGGTCCGAACGCCCGGCGGCCCGGGCCCGGCCGGGGTCGTCCGTACCCGCCCCGACCTCCGCCCTTTACTCGTTCTTGGGAATGCGCCATGCTCCTTGGACGGGAACGGCGGGGGGAGACCGGGTGAGCGGGACGAGAACGGTGCGGACGGCGGCGGCGCCGAGGGTGCCGCCGCCGCGCACCGCCGGGGAGCGCGTCGTCCTGCCCGCGCCGCACGACCCGCCCGCCCGGCACGAGCTGCGCGGGCCCGGGCCGGCGGTCCTGCGCTACCCCGCCGGGGACCTGCTGGTCGTCACCGGCCTGCCCGGCAGCGGCAAGAGCACCCTGATGCGCCGCTGCGTCCGCGCCCCGCTGATCGACTCCCAGCTGGTCCGCGAGGAGTACGCGGCCAGGCTGCCCGGCCGCCTGCCGTACGCGCTCTACCGCCCGCTGGCCCGGCTCGCCCACTACCGGCGGCTGCGCCGTGCCGTCCTGGACGGCGGGCCGCTCGCCGTGCACGACTGCGGCACCCAGCCCTGGGTGCGGGCCTGGCTGGTCCGCGCCGCCGCCCGGCAGGGCCGCCGGGTGCACCTGCTGCTGCTCGACGCCGACCCGGCCGAGGCCCTGGACGGGCAGCGGCGGCGCCGGCGCGGCGTCTCGCGCTACGCCTTCGCCCGGCACCTGGCCGCGGTCGCCCGGCTGCGCCACCGGATCCTGGAGGCCGGCCGGTTGCCGGCCGGCTGTGCGTCGGCCGTGGTACTCGACCGGGCCGCCGCGCGCGCCCTGCGGGAGATCGACTTCACGGCGTCGTAGTCTCGGCGAGTCCGCGCCGGGCGCCGGCGGGTCCGGCCGGAGCAGGCCCGGCACGCGGCCGAGACCACGTCAACTCCCCCGTCAGGAGCGCTGATGCGCCGTACTGCCCGGGTGCGCTCGCGTGCCCCCCGCCTGTTCCCCTGCGCCGCCGCGCTGGTCGCCGCGGCCGGCCTGAGCCAGTTCGCCGCTCCGGCCGCACACCGCGCCACCGCGGCTCCGGCCGCCGCGGTGGCCGGGTGCGCGGACGACGGCGCCGATGCGGCCGATGCCGCCGGGGAGGCCGGTGCCGCCGCCCGGCGGCCCGCCGGCAGCCGGCCGGGCGGGGACCCGAACGCGGTCGGCGCCGGGCAGGCCCGGGCGATGCAGGCCGATCTCGACCGGCGGCTCGCCGAACTGGGCGCCGGCCGGCGCCGGGCCACTACCCCGACCACCGTCCCGGTGTTCTTCCACGTGATCCACGACGGCGCCGCCGGACGGCTGGACCAGGCCGCCGTCACCGGCCAGATCGACCACCTCAACGAGAGCTACGGCGGCCGGGGGCAGAACAACGTCGCGAGCCCGTTCCACTTCGAGCTGGTCGGCGCCGACTGGACCGACAACGCGTCCTGGTACACCGGCATGACCCCGGGCTCGCCGGCCGAGCAGAACATGAAGACCGCCCTGCGCAAGGGCGACCAGGGCGTCCTCAACCTCTACACGGCCCGCCTCGGCGACTCCCTGCTCGGCTGGTCGACGTTCCCGGACGCGTACCGGACGAACCCGACCGACGACGGTGTGGTGGTGCTCGACGCCTCCCTGCCCGGCGGCGCCGCCACCCACTACGACGAGGGCGACACCGCGACCCACGAGATCGGCCACTGGCTCGGCCTCTTCCACACCTTCCAGGGCGGCTGCCGGGCCCCGGGCGACTACGTGGACGACACCCCGCCCGAGCGCACCGCCGCCTCCGGCTGCCCCGAGGGCCGCGACACCTGCGCCGGCCCCGGGCTCGACCCGATCCACAACTTCATGGACTACAGCTACGACTCCTGCATGACCGGGTTCACTCGGGGGCAGGTCCAGCGGATGGCCAACGCCTGGGCCGCCTACCGGAGTTGAGCGGCGGCGGCGCGGGCAGGGCGGTGCGGCAGGACGGCACGGGGCTCAGCAGAACACCACCAGGTAGAGCAGCGTCCGGCCGCCGGAGGCGCGGAACTCGTAGGCCAGGTGCTCCAGCTCGCAGGCCTCCCGCCAGGCGGCCGGACGCTCCTCGGGGGTGAGCAGGGCGGGCACGAAGACGCCCGGGGAGACCTCCTCCAGCTCGCCCCGCAGACCCAGCGTCATCTCGTCCGCGTCGACCGCCAGCCGCTTCGCCAGCCGCCGGTCCACCGGGCCGCGGGCCAGCCGCCAGTAGCGCCCCCCGGCGTCCACGAAGCCGCCCGACGCGAGCGGGTCGGCGAGATCCCAGTACTCGCGCTCCTCCTTCGGGGGCAGGGCGGCCAGGACGTCGGCGAAGCCGCCCGTACGGCGGCGGGGCTTGCTCGGCATCCGGGCATCCTCCCAGGCCCGGAACCCCGGCCGCGATCGAATTGAATGCGGTGGGTCGCTTTCGGCGTGGCAATACCGAGCGTTTGTCCGATTTGATCTATGTTCAGAGGGTCGGGACCGATCAGGAGCAACCGAAGGAGCAAGGCCATGAGTGCCAATCCCCGGATCGTCGTCGGCGTGGACGGCTCGCCCGCCTCGGAGCAGGCGCTGCGCTGGGCGATCGACTACGCGCGGGCCGTCGGCGGGACGGTCCACGCGATCGCCGCCTGGGAGTACCCGGCCTTCTACGGGTGGGCCGGGCAGGGCGTGCCGACCGTCGAGGCCTTCAACCCCGAGGAACTCGCCGGGAAGACCCTCAGCGAGACCATCGCCAAGGTGGCCGGCGACGACGCCGGCGTGGCGATCGCCGAGAGCGTGATGCCCGGCAACGCCGCCCAGGCGCTGCTGGAGGCCGCCAAGGGCGCCGCGCTGCTCGTCGTCGGCAGCCGCGGCCTGGGCGGCTTCTCAGGCGTGCTGCTCGGCTCGGTCAGCCGCCACCTCACCGAGCACGCGCCCTGCCCGGTGGTCGTGGTGCGCGAGGGCCAGGCCGCCCCGGGGCAGTCGGCGTAACGCACCGGGGCCGGTGTCCCGCCGGGCCGCCGCGCGGACCAGAATGGAGACATGCCAGAAGGTGACTCCGTCTACCGCGTGGCGGCCCACTTGCGCGAGGCCCTCGCCGGACAGCCGCTGACCAGCGCCGACCTGCGGGTGCCCGCGCACGCCACCGCCGACCTCACCGGCCGCCGGGTGCTGGAGGTCGCCCCGCGCGGCAAGCACCTGCTCACCCGCTTCGAAGGCGGCCTCACCCTGCACACCCACCTGCGGATGGACGGCCGCTGGGAGGTCTACCGCCCCGGCGAGCGGTGGACCGGCGGCCCCGACCGGCAGATCCGCGCCGTCCTCGGCACCGACCGGGGCACCGCCGTCGGCTACCGGCTGCCCGTCGTCGAACTGCTGCGCACCGCCGACGAGCGGCGGATCGTCGGCCACCTCGGCCCCGACCTGCTCGGCCCCGACTGGGACCCGGTCGAGGCCGTCCGCCGGCTCCTCGCCCACCCGGGCCGCCCGGTCGTCGAGGCGCTGCTCGACCAGCGCAACCTCGCCGGGATCGGCAACGTCTACGCCAACGAGCTGTGCTTCGTCGCGGGCGTCACCCCCTGGACCGAGGTCGGCGAACTCCCGCACCCCGACCGGCTGGTGGAGCGCGCCCGGCAGATGCTGGAGGCCAACAAACTGCGCCCTGGCCACATCACCACCGGCGACACCCGGCCCGGCTACCAGCACTGGGTGTACGGCCGGGCCGGACGGCCCTGCCCGCGCTGCGTGACCCCCGTGGTCGCCGGCCGCCAGGGCTCGCCGCCGCGCGACCGGGCGGTCTTCTGGTGCCCCTACTGCCAGCGCGGCCCGGCCCCGGAGGTCACGGCCGCTCGACCAGCGCGGGGTGGCGCGGGTCGTCCACCCGGACGGTGACGTCGGCGGCCTCGGCGGGGACGGTCTGCGCCTCGTAGCGGGCGAAGGCGGGCAGCGTCCACTGCTGGTCGGCCGGGGTGCGGCGGGCCAGCGCGGCCGGACCGAGCGCCAGGTGGACGGACAGCTCCAGCGGCAGCCAGCGGCCGAGCAGCAGCGCGCTGTCCAGCAACAGCACGCCACCGGGCGGGAGTTCGGTGTACGGGGCGCGGGTCGAGCGGTCGGTGACCGGGTCGCGCAGCGAGGGCAGGACACGGCCGCTGCCGCCCGGCTCCAAGGGGTCGAGCACCTCGCGCGCCAGGGCGCCGTCGTCCAGCCAGAGGTCGTGGAAGGCGTCCGCGTCCTGGTGGCCGTACTCCAGCCGGATCGAGGCCGGACGCAGGAAGCCGGAGGCCGAGACCCGCAGCGTCGGGTGGCCGCGCAGTCGCAGCGGCTCCACCAGCGCGTCGGCGAGTGCCTCGGGGCGGGCCGCCGCCGCGCCGTCCACGGCCACCCGCAGGCGCCGGTCGCGGGCGCCGGGCAGGTCGGCGATGCGGTCGGCGAGCAGCTCGGCCAGCTTCTCGGGGGAGATCGGGCGTACCTGCATCGGGCCCTCCTGCCGGGTCGTCGGGACGGGTCGTCGGGACGTTCAGTGTCGTCGGGACATCGCGACGTTCAGTGTCGTCGGGACGTTCAGTTCAGCGGAAGGGCGTGCAGGACATCGTCGTGGCCCGCGTAGAGGCGGGTTCCGTCGTACTGGTGGGTCGCGTCGGTGGCGAGGGTCCAGACGTCCTTGCCCGGACCGGAGTCGTGGAAGGTCCACCCCAGCTCGCCGGTCGCCGGGTGGATCGCGCTGACCCCGCCGACCGACGTACCCGGGACGAACAGCGTGCCGTTGGCGACCAGCGGACGGCTGCGGCGGTCCAGCGGGAACGGCAGCCGGCAGGACCACAGCTCGGCGCCGTTGGACACGTCGAGGCAGCTGACGACGCCCTGGTCCCACGGGATGTACACCCGGGTGTTCTGCGCGACGGGCGGCAGCGCCCGCCAGGACTCACGCCGGTGGGGCGAGTGGGTCCAGCCCGGCTCGCCGGTGGGGAGCAGCATGCGCACGCCGCCGTTGCCGTCGGGGACGTAGACGCCCGTCGCGCCGGTGACGCACCAGCGCAGGTCCTCCTCGCCGGGGGCGGTCCACAGTTCGCGGCCGGTGGCGGCGTCCCGGGCCACCAGCTCGGTGCGGCCGTCGACGAATCGGATGCAGGCGAGGAGGCTGCCCCCGCCGAAGGTGGCGGGCGTGACGGGCTGCTCCGTCCGCTCGGTGCGGACGGACCAGAGCAGGGCGCGGTCGATGACCCGCAGGGCGAAGAGGCGGTTGTCCGTCGAACTGCCGTCGGCCCGCGGGTGGCCCCAGGAGTAGCCGTAGAGGATGCCGGGGTCGCGGTCGTAGCCGGCCAGGCGGACCTGCCCCTGCAGTTCGTCGGGCAGCGGCAGGCTCCAGTCGGCGGCGGGGTCGGTGAAGTGGCGGGCTTCGAGGTGGCCCTGGTAGGTGGCGGTGAAGAGGTGGTCGGGCCCGACCACCACCTTGCCGAGCATGTCGAGGTCGCTGGGCCAGCTGCGGTTGGCCGGTGGGTCGAAGACCAGCAGCCGGGCGGCGGTGCCCTTCGCCGGGTCGAGGATCTGCAGACCCTTCCGGGAGAGGAAGACGGGGCGGCGGGGCGGGTCGGTCAGCCGCTCCGGGGTCATCGCCTCCGGTCCGCGGTAGGTCCAGAGCGGCGTCGGGCCGGACAGCGCGGTCGGCGGCGGCCCGGTCGGCCCCGGCGAGGGACGGGCCCCGCTGCCACCCGAACGGCCGAGCGCCCAGGCGGCCCCGCCCGCCGCGAGCGCCCCGGCCCCGAGCAGCAGCCGGCGCCGGCTCGGCCCGGTGCGCTCCCCGCCGCCCGCGATCACGTCCTCGGTGGCCCCGCCGCCGTCCGTCTCCTCGTCCCACTGCCACGACGTTCCGCGCGCGGGCCCCCCGGACGACGACTGCATACGGCTCTCGCTTCCCCACCGGCGGCCCCACGCCGCCACCCGTCCGGAGAATATCGAACAGTCCCCGAACCGTCCGAAACCGCCGCAACGCTCGTACGAGGGCTCGTACTAGGCTGTGGCACACAGAGTGAGGCCCGGCCAGCAGCCCAGGGGAGGTACGCCGTGACGGCCGAGTTGATCGCACCCGAGTGGATGCACCGGCAGATCACCAGTGAGCAGTACGACTCCTGGACCGAGGAGCAGTGCGCGGGCATCGAGATCGTCGACGGGATGGTGGTCGTGTCCCCAAGCGCTTCCAAGCGGCACAACCGGCTCGCCCGGCTCCTGGCGAACGCCCTGGACGACGCGGGCGGCATCGAATGGAACGCCGACACCGACTTCGACGTCCGGCTGCAGGACGTGCCGCTGAACAACCGCCGGCCGGACGTGGTGGTCTACCGCGCGGACACCATCGACGAGTCGCCGACCAGGCCCGACCACGTCCTGCTGGTGGTCGAGGTGGTCTCGCCGGGCTCGGAGACCACCGATCGGATGGTCAAGCCGGACCAGTACGCCAAGGCGGGCATCCCGTTCTACTGGCGGGTCGAGCAGGCCGCCGGCCGCGTGCCGATCGTCCACACCTATGTGCTGGACGAGGCCGAGGCCGCGTACCGGCCGGGGGAACTGTTCACCGGGCTGGTCAAGGCTGTGGTGCCGTACCCCGTGACGGTGGACCTCTCCGGGCTCTGAGCCGCCCGGCCTCAGTTCGGCGGGTGGTCCGCGAGGTCGGCGAGGACGTCGGCGTGGCAGGGGAGCGGGGCGCACCAGCAGCCGAGGCGGTGGCCGCGCAGGGGCGGGACGAGGGCGAGCAGGTCCGGGCGGGCGAGCAGGTGCTCGCGGTACTTGACGACCATCTCCTCGCGGGTGAGGCCGGGGCCCGGGCGGTACGGGCAGTGCAGCGGGGACTCGGCGAGGTGCCAGCCGCCGCGGTGCATCGCGCGGCCGACGTAGACGACGTCCGCGTACCCGGGGTCGTCGCGGTGGCCCTTGAGGTTGACCACGGTGGTGCGGCGGGATCGGCTCGGCATGCCGTCCATGCTGGTGCACTCCGCGCCCCGGGGCAGCCCGGGCCGGTACGGGCTCGCCTTGACACGGTTGCGGGCCGGGCGTAGCAAAAGAGCATGCGCCATCCGCACGCGACCGGTGGGGCCCCTGGTACGCGGCCCAGTCCGGACCGGCCGTCGGAGCCCGGGGCCGGCGCGGAGGCGGACCGGGTGTTCCCGCCGTCCGTCCGGGACCCGGCCCCGCAGACGGACCAGCGGCGGGACGAGCTCCTCGCCGACGCGGTGCGCCGGGCGCTGGGGACGACCGGGGTGTACGGAGTGATGGTGTACCTGCGCTCGCGGGACCGCCGCTCGCTGGTGCTGCGCACGATCGCGGGCGTGCCGCTGGCGGTGATGAGCCCGTTCCGGCGGGTGGCCGCCGCCGGCCCGCTGCCGGTCGCGGTCTGCTTCCGGACCGGGCACGTGATCACCCTGACCGACACCGAGGACACCATGCGGCGCTTCCCGCAGCTCGCGGTCGGCCTGCCGTACGACTTCGCCTCCGTCTGCGTGCCGGTGGCGTACGGCGAGGAGCGCTTCGGCGTGCTGAGCGGGCTGTGGCCCGCCTCGGACGACGGGCTTCCGGAGCCGGCCGCCCGGCAGCTGGCCGAAGCGGCCGCCGGCCTGGGCGAGCAGCTGGCCGAGCTGGCCGGGACCGGGCAGTCGGTGGAGCCGGGCGGCGAGGTGGCCGTGGTGGAGCTGCCGCCGCCGTCGTCGGTACCGACCACCCGGGTCGGGCTGTTCGACTGGGACGTGGCCACCGGGGCGCTCGCCGCCGACGAGCAGTTCCGGGAGATCTTCGGCTTCGGACCGGGCGAGTTCGACGGCACGGTGGCCGCGCTGAACCGCCGGGTCGCCCCCGGTGACCTGCCGGCGTTCCGGGCCGCCGCCCGCGTCGCGCTGGAGCGCGGCGAGGTGCTGGCCGCCCGGGTCCGGGTGCTCGGGCCGGATGGCCTGCCGTACCCGGTGGAGCTGTGGGCCCGGGTGCCCGTGGCGATCTCCGACGGCCGGACCCACCTGGTCGGCGCGGTGCTGGACGTGCGCGACCTGAGCGCCGCCGCGGCCGCCGTCGAGCGGCTGCAGGAGGGCGTGCTCTCGCTCGACCCCGACGGCCGGATCAGCTACGCCAACCGCGCCACCGAACCGCTGCTCCGGGCCCGCCGCGAGGACCTGCTCGGCCACCACCCCTGGGACGTGCTGCCCTGGCTCGCCGACCCGGTCTACGAGAACCGCTACCGCGCCGCCCTGTTCTCCCAGCGGCCCACCGCCTTCCTGGCCGCCCGCCCGCCGGACGGCTGGCTCGCCTTCTCGCTCTACCCGGACCCGCACGGCGTCACCGCCCGGGTGGTCGCGGCCGAGCCGCCGCCGGGCGCCGCCGAACCGCCCGCCACCCCGCCGCCCGCCGGCCGCACCGGGGTCGGCGGCACCCACCACCTGCTCCAGCTGGCCAGCGCCCTCACCGAGGCGGTCACCGTGCGGGACGTCTGCCGGGCGGTGGCCGAGGAGGTCCTGCCGTCCTTCGGCGGCCAGGAGCTCGCCATCTACGCGGCGCGCGACCAGCAGCTGCACCTGCTCTCCCAGGCCGGCTACCCGGACGGCTTCCTGGAGGCCTTCGAGGGCACCCCGATCGACGCCCGGGTGCCCGGCGCGGAGACGCTCAGCACCGGCACCCCGGTCTTCTTCGAGTCGGTGCGCGAACTCGCCGCCACCTACCCCGGCCTGGCCCTGGACGGGATGGGTGCCTGGGCCTTCCTGCCGCTGATCGCCTCCGGTCGTCCGGTCGGCACCTGCATCATCGGCTTCGACCGGCCGCGCCCGTTCAGCGTGGAGGAGCGCGGCCTGCTCACCGCGCTCGGCGGCTTCATCGCCCAGGCCCTGGAGCGCGCCCGGCTGTACGACGCCGAGTTCGTGCTGGCCCGCGGCCTGCAGCAGGCACTGCTCCCGCACCGGCTGCCCGAGGTGCCCGGCATCCGGATCACCGCCCGCTACCTGCCCGGTACCCAGGGCATGGAGATCGGCGGCGACTGGTACGACGCGATCGTCACCGGCGGGGACGTCACCCTGGTGATCGGCGACGTCGAGGGCCACAGCGTCGGCGCGGCCGCCACGATGGGGCAGCTGCGCAGCGCCGTGCGCGCCTTCGCCTCCGGCGGCGACCCGCCCGACGCGGTGCTCGCCCGCACCAACCGGCTGCTGCTCGACCTCGACCCCGGGCTGCTCGCCAGCTGCTGCCTGGTCCGGCTGACCCCGGCCGTCGGCCTGGCCCGGATCGCCCGGGCCGGACACCTCCCGCCGGTGCTGCGCCACCCCGGCGGGAGGGCCGAGGCGTTGTACGTCCCGGGCGGTCCGCTGCTCGGGGTGCACGACCTGGCCGACTACCCGGTCAGCGACCTGCGGCTGGGCAGCGGGGCGGTGCTCGCCCTCTACACCGACGGACTGGTCGAGGACCCCGCGGTGGCGATCGACCAGGGCGTGGACCGGCTGCGGGCCGCGCTGGCCCGGGCCGCGGCGGGGGAGGGGCTGGAGCAGGCGGCCGAGCGGCTGCTGCGCGAGGTCGGGTCGACCCGCCGGGTGGACGACGTGGCGCTGCTGCTCACGGCCTTCGGCTGAGCGGCCGGCGGGCGGTCGGTCCGGCGGGTGGTCCGGCAGGCCGCGGGGTGGTCCGGCGGGCCGACCAGGCGACTTTCGTCGGCGGGGGCCGCGACGAAGGAGGACGGCGGGTGCCCCGGCCGGACCGATAGCCTCGGTGCGTGGAAGCGATCGCGCGGGCCTGGAACACGGTGGTACGGACGGCGCTGCCAGGGCCCTGGCGGCCCCGGCGGGTGGTGGGCGAGGCGGTGGCCGCCCTGCTGATGGGCGGGTTCGCCGCGCTGTTGGAGCTGCTCGCCAACACCGGCCTGGCGCTGCCCTTGGGCCTCGCCGTCGCGGTGCTGTGGGTGCTGCGCAAGGGTCTGCCGGCCACCGTGCTGCTCGCCGCCGCGGCCCTGGCCGGCTGGTCGGTCGGACCGATGCCTCTGCTGGTGTGCGCGGGCTGGACGGCCGGCGCGCGGATCCGCCGGGTCTGGTCGCTGGTCGGCGCCTTCGTCGTGGGCTGGGTGCTGTTCACGGTGACGGGAGTGGTGAAGGACGTCGCCTCGCTCTCGCCGAAGCTGGTGCTGTCGCTGTCGCTCGGCTTCTTCCTCGTGATCGCCGTGCTGCCGGCGCTCTACGGCCGCTACCGGGCGCAGCGCCGCGCCCTGCTGGACGCGCTGCGCGAGCGCAACGAGCAGCTGCTGCGCGAGCGGGTCATGGTGGCGCATCAGGCGCGGCTGCGCGAACGGCACCGGATCGCCCAGGACATGCACGACAGCCTGGGCCACCAGCTGGCGCTGATCTCGGTGCACTCGGGTGCGCTGGAGGTGGACCGGACGCTCACCGACCGGCAGCGCGAGGCGGTCGGGGTGCTGCGGCAGGCGGCGGTCGCGGCGATGCGCGAGCTGCGCGAGGTGGTCGGGGTGCTGCACGACGAGTCGACGGCGCTGCCGCCGAGCGCCGGGACGGCCGCCGCCGGCCCGCCGGCCCGGGGCGGGGTGGACGGGATCGGCGGCCTGGTGGAGTCCTCCCGGGCGGCCGGGGCGGAGGTCGACCTCACCGTGGAGGGCGGCCGGCGTCCGCTGGCGGCCGCCGTCGACCACGCGGCGTACCGGATCGTGCAGGAGGCGCTCACCAACGCGCACAAGCACGCCCCGGGCGCGCCGATCGCCGTCGCGCTGCGGTACGAGCCGGACGCGCTGGTGGTGGAGGTGAGCAACACCCGCGCGCCGGAACTCGTGGGCGCACGCGGCGGCGCGGGCGCGGCGGTCAGCGGCGGTCAGGGGCTGACCGGCCTGCGGGAGCGCGCGAGGCTGGTCGGCGGCATGGTGCACGCCGGGCCCACGCCGGAGCAGGGCTTCCGGCTGGCGGCCGTGCTCCCGTACGAGGGAGCGGAGCAGGACGCGGCGGCGGCGACGGGCGGGGCCGAGGACTGGATGCTGGACGGCCTGCCGCCCGTCGAGGAGCCGGAGCGCGGGCGGCGCAGCCCGGCGATGGGCTGCGCGCTCGGGGTGGTCGCGGTCGCGCTGATCGTGCTCGGCCTGGTGGTCTGGGGCGTGATCGCCTTCGTCCAGGGCACCAACGACGCGACCGTGCAGAAGCCGATGTACGACCAGATCAGGGTCGGCACCGCCGAGGCCGAGGTGCTGCAGACGCTGCCGCGCGGCAACAACTTCTTCACCGACACCTATAAGGGGACGGGGCCCGAGGTGCCGGCGGGCGCGCACTGCCGCTGGTTCGTCCTGAACGGTGCGCCCGGAGCCGGCTGGAACGAGGAGCACGTGGCGCGATTCTGCTTCCGGGACGGGGCGTTGGTGGAGAAGCAGGAGTACGTCGCCAGGGGCTGAGTGCTCCCGTGCGCGGGCTGGTGCCCCGGCGGGGCGGGCCGGGCCGGTTTCGGAGCAGGGTGGTCCGGATCGGGGTGGTTCGGAGCGGTCCCGCCGGGATGTGAGGATGGTGCCGCAGCCGAAGCACCGTTCGAGGGGAATGACCAGCGTGATCCGAGTCCTCGTCGCCGACGACGAGCCGCTGATCCGGGCCGGGATCAGGATGATCCTCGGCTCCGCCGCCGACATCGAGGTGGTCGCGGAGGCCGCCGACGGGCGCGAGGCGCTGGAGCTCGCGCGGGCGCACCGGGTGGACGTGGTGCTGCTGGACATTCAGATGCCGGTGATGGACGGGCTGACGGCGCTCGGGGAGCTGGCGAGGGTCGCCCCCGGCGCGCGGGCCCTGATCCTCACCACCTTCGGGGAGCGCGAGAACGTCCTGCGCGCCGTGACCGAGGGCGGTGCCGGCTTCCTGCTCAAGGACACCGCGCCGAACGAGCTGATCCAGGCCGTCCGGGCGGCGGCGGGCGGCAACGCCTTCCTCTCGCCGGCCGCCACCCGGCACATCGTCGACTCGCTGGCCTCCGGCCGCAGTGCCTCGCTGGCCGCCCGCGCGGTGGCGGCGCGGCGCCGGCTGGAGGTGCTCACCCCGCGCGAGCTGGAGGTGTTGGCGCTGCTCGGAGAGGGTCTGTCCAATGCCGACGCGGGGGCGCGGATCCACATGAGCGAGGCGACGGTGAAGACCTACGTCAGCCGGATCCTGGCCAAGCTGGGCTGCGAGAACCGGGTCCAGGCGGCGTTGTTGGCCCGGGACGCGGAGCTCGACGGCCGTCACTGAGAGTCCTTTTTCGATCGCGGTGCGTGTCGGGCGTGACGGATGCCACTCGGCGGCGGCGCGGAACCGGGAACTCCGGACCGGATGGTGACGGTGCGTCAGCTGACGATTCCTCCGTGTGGATGGCGTGTGAGCTTTCTCGGAGGGATAGGTGTGAGCGAGGGCACGGATTTCGATCATTCGATCTTGAAAATTCGGTCAAAAGTATTCAAATCAGGCGCATCTTCTTGATCAATACCGCCGGTAACAGTCAACTGACCTGCGACGTCCAAGAATTGCTTGCTGCGTCCGGGTGATGCCCCCTAGCTTCATTGGCGGCGCAACGAGCGCCACCCGGGTCCACCCCGACGCACTGCCCGCCGCCTGACCAGCGGCGCGAGGGCGGTGCCCGCCGACGAGGCCGGCTCCAACAGGCCGTCGGCGTGCGGAGGTGACCGGGGCGGCACGGCACGTCCGACACGTGTCCGGCCGCCCGTCGAGTGAGGTGAGCGAAAAACTGCCGGCCCATGTCCCGGGCCTGGTTCCGCATGCCCACCCGGGACTTGTCGAGAGGACTTGTATGAATCCCCGTCACGAGACCGCCGCTGCCACCGACACCACCGCCACCCCCAAGCGCCGCCGCGTTCGGATGGCGGTCGTCGCGGGCGCCGCCGTCGCGGCCCTGCCGGTGGCCGGCCTCGTCACGGCCACCTCGGCCTCCGCCGCTACCGCCTCCACCTGGGACGCCGTCGCCCAGTGCGAGAGCGGCGGGAACTGGAGCATCAGCACCGGCAACGGTTTCCACGGCGGACTGCAGTTCTCCCCGTCCACCTGGGCCGCTTACGGCGGGACCGCGTACGCCTCCCAGGCCAGCAAGGCGAGCAGGGCGCAGCAGATCGCCGTCGCGGAGAAGGTCCTCGCCTCGCAGGGCCCGGGTGCCTGGCCGGTCTGCTCGCAGAAGGCGGGTCTGGGCAGGGGCGGCGCCCCGGCCGCCGTCGACACCTCGGGCGGTGCGGAGGCCAAGCCGGCCGCGAAGGCGGCCAAGCCCGCCAAGCCCGCCGCCGCGCCCGCGGCCAAGCCCGCCAAGCCCGCCGCCCCCAAGGCCGCCGCCGCGCAGCAGGCGCCCCAGGGGCAGCCCTCGGCCAAGCCGGCCCAGTCCGTGCCGGTCGCGCCGAAGAACACCGCCGCGGGCGGCTACACCGTCAGGAGCGGTGACACCCTGAGCGAGATCGCGGCCAAGTTCGGCACCGACACGGACAGCCTCTACCGCAAGAACGTGCGCACCATCGGTGGCGACCCGGACCTGATCTTCCCGGGCCAGACGCTGACGGTCTGACCCTTCGACGGGAGGCCGTCCGGCGGGGAGCCGCCCGACGGAGCCCTGCCGACCGGCCGGAGCGGCCACCCTGGACGGGGTGGCCGCTCCGGCCGGTTCCGGTGCGTTCGCGGGCCGTTAACGGCCCGTTACGGCCCGCTGCGAGCCCTGGTGGGCCCTGGCAGGCCCTTGCGGGGCCCCCGTTCTCCGCGTGCGGTCGGCTGTCGCGCCCCTCGCCGGTAGGGTCGGCCGATGGTCCGACTGATCGACGACAGTGAGCTCACCGCCTCCCCGGTGGTGGCCAACAGCACGATGAACCGCGAGCGCGGGCTCACCGGGGTGAACAGCTACGCCCGCGAACTCGGCTTCGACCCGCTCGCCTGGCTGGTGGAGCACGGGGGTGCGACGCCGGGGTGGCTGGACCTGTGCAGCGGCGAGGGCCGGGCGCTGCTGGCGGCGGCCCGGAGCCGGACCCCGGGGGCGGTCGTGGAGCTTACCGGTGTGGACCTGGTCGGCCCGCCGGCCCCGCCGCCGGACCTGGCGGAGCTGCCGCACCTGCGCCTGGTCACGGCGGCGGTGGCGGACTGGGAGCCGGAGCGGTCCTACGACCTGATCACCTGTGTGCACGGGCTGCACTACCTCGGCGACCAGCTCGGTGCGATCACCCGCGCCGCCTCCTGGCTGACCCCGGACGGCCGGTTCGCCGCGCACTTCGACCCGGAGTCGGTGCGCCGCGCGGACGGCTCCGGCGCGGCCCGCGCGGTGGTGGCGGCGCTGCGGTCGGCCGGCTTCGAGTACCGGGCGCGCCGGCACCTGCTGGTCCTGGACGGCGGGCGGAAGGTCGCGCTGCCCTTCGCCTACGCCGGAGCCGACCCGGCGGCCGGGGCCAACTGGACGGGTCAGCCGGCGGTCGGGTCGTTCTATCACCAGCGGGCGTGTGCGCCGGGGTGAGGGGCGCCGCACGGAATTGTTGAACGTTGAACGCAACGTCCGAATACCGCCGGAGGTTTGAAGCCCGTCGGACCAGGATCGAGTCATGTCCGAGATCGGAACGAGGAGTTCTGGAGATATGACGATGAACGGTGCGACGGTGCTCGACGGCAAGGTGGCCCTGGTGACCGGCGGCAGCCGGGGGATCGGGGCGGCGGTCGCCCTGCGGCTGGCCGAGGACGGCGCCGACGTGGTGGTGACCTACCAGGGCGGTGCGGAGCGGGCCGAGGAGATCGCCGCGAAGATCACCGCGATGGGGCGGACCGGCTGGGCCGTACGGGCGGACAGCGCCGACCCGCAGGCGGTGGAGGGCGTGGTCGAGGCCGTCGTCGAGCGGTTCGGGAAGCTGGACGTCCTGGTGAACAACGCGGGTGTCGGCGTCCTCGGCCCGATCGGCGACCTCACCCTGGCGGACGTCGACCGGGTGCTGGAGGTGAACGTCCGGGCACCCTTCCTCTACGCCCGGGCGGCCTCCGCGCACCTGGCCGAGGGCGGACGGATCGTCACCGTCGGCAGCTGCATCGCCCAGCGCGTCGCCTTCCCCGGCGCCACGCTGTACGCGACCAGCAAGGCCGCGCTGATCGGCCTGACCAAGGCGCTGGCCCGGGAGCTCGGGCCGCGCGGGATCACCGCCAACCTGGTCCACCCGGGGCCGATCGACACCGACATGAACCCGGTCGACGGCCCGTCGGCGGAGTTCCAGAGCGGGCTCACCGCGCTCGGCCGCTTCGGCACCGGCGCGGACGTCGCCGCCGCCGTCGCCTACCTGGCGGGCGAGGACGGCCGGTACGTCACCGGCGCCGAGCTGGCGGTGGACGGCGGCTTCGCCGCCTGACGCGCGGGACCCGGCGGCACGGTGTCGTGCCGGGCGGTTGTCGGCGCCCGCGCTTACGATCGCCCGGCACGACCCGTGCTCCCGCACCGGGACCCCGTACCGAGAGGTGTGCCATGACCGCAGCGGAAGACCCGATCGGGCTGCTCGCCCGGGCCCTCGCGCAGACCGCCGGGCTGATCGACGGTACCGGCGTCGAGCTGGCCGGCCACCCGACGCCCTGCCGCTCCTGGGACGTCGGCGACCTGATCAGCCACCTCCTGCACGACCTGCGGCAGTTCACCGTACGGGCGAAGGGCGGGCAGCCGGACTGGTCGCAGCCCTTCGAACGGGTCGAGGACGACTGGCTGCACGCCTTCGAGGCCGGGGCGGAGGAACTGGTCGACGCCTGGCGCGCGGCCGGCGACCTCGGCGGCACCCTGGAGATCCCCGGCTTCGGCGCCCTGCCGGCCCGCTTCCCGGTCGACCAGCAGACCGCCGAATTCGCCGTCCACGGCTGGGACCTGGCCCACGCCACCGGCCAGTCCACCGAGGGCCTGGACCACGAGGTCGCGCTCGCCGCGCTCGCCTGGGCCGGCGGTGCGCTCAAGCCCGAGTACCGCGGCGCGGAGGAGGAGCGGCACGCCTTCGGCCCCGCCGTCGCCGTCCCCGACGACGCCCCGGCGTACGACCGGCTCGCCGCCTTCTTCGGCCGCGACCCGGCGGCGGGCCCGATGGGTTAGCCAGGGCCGGTCTTCGGGCCCCCGGCGGCCGGGAGGTGCTCCCGGCTGCGCCGTGCGATGCGCGCACCCCGGCGCCGCACCCCGGCGCCGGGGTGCCTACGAGTGGCTCCAGCGGAACTCGATCTCCGGGTGGCGCGGGGACGGGGCGTCGAGGAGCGGGGCGGGGCGGCCGCGGAGGAAGTGGTCGGCGAAGGCCCGGACGTAGGTGCGGGTGAGCGCCGTGGCGCGGGCGGGGGCGATGGTGCCGAGCAGGGTGGTGTAGACCTCGGGGGGCAGGTGGGCCGGGAGGTTGCCCGGGACGGCGGCGTGCGGCAGGTCGGTGAAAGTGAGGTGGCCCGCGCCCAGGGTGCGCAGTTGGCGGCCCCAGGCGTGGTGGTGCTCGCGCCAGCGCTGCCAGGTGTCGTGGTCGTCGATCGAGGTGAGCAGCAGGAACGGCCGGTCCAGCCCGAGCTCCGGGACGGGGGAGCCGAACAGGCCGCCGTCGAGGTCGAGGCCGATCCGGAAGCGCGGGTCCAGACGCAGTGCCTCGGCGGCCGCGGCTCCGCCCATGGAGTGGCCGAGCACGCCGATCCGCTCCTCGTCGACCCGGAACGGCAGTCGGCCGTCGGTCAGTTCATCGGTGACGAAGCGCAGGTCGCCGACCCGCGCGGCGATCTCCTTGCGCTCGGCGGCGTCCCAGTCCGGCGGATCCTCCAGCAGGACGCTGCGCACCAGCCGGCCGTCCGGGAACTCCACGGCGGCGGCGTCGTAGGTGTGGTCGACGGCCGCGACGAGGTAGCCGTGCGCGGCCAACTCCTCGGCCAGCGCGGTGCAGTTGCTGCGTCCGCCGGTGCGGCCGTGGCCGAGCAGCAGCAGCGGGAGCGGGCCGGGGTGGGCGGGTGCGCCGGCGCGGGCGGTGGGGCGGACCAGGTCGAGGGTGCCCGGGTCCAGCGGCAGGATCCGCTCGATCGCGGCCGCGACCCGGGGGGTGGTGTAGGGCGCGCGGGGCCGGCCGGCGGTGCCGCGCGCCGGGTACCAGAACTGCACCATCAGCTCGCGCGGGCCGGGGGTGGGTGCGAACGGGTCGGGTCGGTCGCGGTCCACCAGGTGCAGGCTCGTGGTGCCGACCGGCCGGCCGACGGTGGGTGCGGGCAGGTCGATGGTGCGCGGCGGTGCGGGCAGGTCGACGGTGCGCGGCGGGGCGGCCAGGGCGGGCCCGGCGGGCAGCAGGGCGGCGGAGCCTCCCAGGCCCGCGAGGGCGAGCAGTGAACGGCGCCTGATCATGCGTCATCCTTGCCGGCTCGGCGACGTGGTCCGGCAAGCCTAGGTGCTCCGGGCCGGCCGGACCAGGGGCCGCGGGGTGCCGGTCGGCCCAGGGCGGCCCACGGCGGCCCAGGGTGGTTCAAGCCGACTCGGGGCGGCTCAGGGCTTGGCGGCCTGCCGCGCGGCGGCCTGCTTGATCGCCTCGCGGATGCGCGGGTAGGTGCCGCAGCGGCAGACGTTCTGGATCCGGTCGATGTCCGCGTCCGTCGGGTTCGGGGTGCGGCGCAGCAGGGCGACGGCGGTCATGATCTGGCCGGGCTGGCAGAAGCCGCACTGGGCGACGTCGCAGGCGAGCCAGGCCTCCTGGACGGGGTGGAGGACCTCGCCGTCGGCCAGGCCCTCGATGGTGGTGACGGTGCGGCCCCCGCAGTCCTTGACGGACCGGGTGCAGGGCTGGAACTCCTCGCCGTCCAGGTGGCTGGTGCAGGCGCGGCAGACGCCCACCCCGCAGCCGTACTTGGGGCCGGTGACGCCGAGCTTGTCGCGCAGGACCCAGAGCAGCGGCATGTCGTCCGGGGCCTCGACGCTGACGGGCCGCCCGTTGAGGACGAAGGTGTGGGTGGGCATGGGGAGTCGGGATTCCTCAGCAGGTGGTCGGATGGTGCCGGGGGTCAGAAGAGGATCGGGAAGGAGCGGGGGCTGGTGCCGGTCGCGCGGGCGTAGGCGTTGGCGACGGCGGCCGAGGCGGCCGGGACGCCCAGCTCGCCCGCGCCGCCGGGCGGTCCGCTCGGCGGCATCAGGTGGACCTCGACCACCGGCGGGGTGTGCCGCTGCCGGGCGTAGTGGAAGTCGCCGTAACTTCCTTCCCGGAAGGCCCCGTTGTCCAGGTGGTTGCCGGCCTGCAGGATCACCGAGATGCCGTCGACCAGCGCGCCGGTCAGCTGGGCCTCCAGGCCCCTGGGGTTGATCACCCGGCCGACGTCGGCGACGACGACGGCCTTGGTCACCCGGGGGTTGGCGCGGTCGGTGGCGTCCAGCTCGACCAGGTACCCGGCGCTGGCGCTGTGCTCGTCGTGGTAGCCGATGCCCTGGGCCTGGCCGGGAGGCATCGGGCGGCCCCAGTTGCCGCGCTTGGCGAGCTCGTCCAGCACCGCCCGCCCGGCGGCGCTGCGCATCCGGTCGCGGCGGAAGCCCAGCTCGTCCTGGCCCATCCGGCGGGCGAGTTCGTCCATCATGATCTCGTCGGTGACCCGGACGGTGCCCGAGTAGACCGAGCGCCAGCTTCCGGTGTTCAGCTCCAGCGGCACCTCGGCGAGCAGCTGGGTGGGCACTCCGACGTCGTACGGGATCTTCTCGGTGAGCAGGAAGAACAGTTCGGAGGCGGTGAGTCCGGCCAGCGGGAGGTTGTAGCCGGCGGCGGTGAGCATGTCGCCGAGGCCGTGCCCGAGGTCGGTCCGGACGCCAGCCACGTGGTGCTCCCAGCTGAACACCTGGCCGAGGCCGTAGGTGGCCCGGATGACGTGGTGGCTGGCCGGGCGCACCCGGCCGTGGCGCATGTCGTCGTTGCGGGTCCACATCAGCTTGACCGGGCGGCCGGCGGCCTTGGAGACCTGGGCGGCCTCCAGGGCGGCGTCGAAGAACAGCCGGCGGCCGAACGAGCCGCCGCCGCGCACCACGTGGACGGTGACGGCGTTCTCCGGCAGGCCGAGTTCGGCGGCGATGGTGCCCTGGGCGAGGATCGGGCTCTGCGAGGCGAACCACAGCTCGGCGCGGTTCGGCCGGACGTCGGCGACGGCGGTGAGCACCTCCATCGGGGCGTGGTTGACGAAGGCGAAGTCGAACTCCGCCTGCACCCGGTGGGAGAGCAGCGGCGGCGGGAGCGAGGGCAGGTGGGCGGCGCGCAGCCGGGACCGGACGTCGGCGTCGGACAGGCCCGCGACCGGGCCCGGGTTCCAGGTGGTGCGCAGCGCGTCGCGGGCCTTGAGCGCCTGGTCGAAGGTCTCGGCGAGGACGGCGACGCCGGTCGGGATCCGCACCACGCCGAGCACCCCGGGCATGGCGCGGGCGGCGGAGGCGTCCAGGGACTTGAGGGTGCCGTTGACGGTGGTCGGCCGGGCGACCACGGTGGGCACGGCGCCCGGGATCTGGAGGTCCCCGGCGTACTTGGCGCGGCCGGTGACGATGTCGCGGGCGTCGATCCGGCCGGTCGGCCGGCCCACCAGGCGCAGTTGGTCGGGGGTCTTGGGGACGGCCGGGACGGCGGGTACGGCGACTTCGGCCGCCTCGGCGGCGAGGTCGCCGTAGCCGAGTCGGCGGCCGTCGGGGGCGAGGACGGCGGAGTCGGCGGTGCGCAGGGTGGCCGCGGGAACGTTCCAGCGCTTGGCGGCGGCGGTCACCAGCCGGGCGCGGGCGGCGGCGGCCGCGGCGCGCACCGGGTCGTAGAGCGAGCGGATCGAGTTGGAGCCGCCGGTCAGCTGGTTGAAGAGCAGCTCGGGGCGGGAGTCGCAGAGCGGGACGTCGACGTCGGAGAGGCGGGCGTCGAGCTCCTCGGCGACGATCATGGCGATCGAGGTGGTGAGGCCCTGGCCGACCTCCAGCCGGGGCAGGTGCAGCGCGGCCCGGCCGGCGGGGGTGACTTCGAGGACCAGCAGGTGCGCGGTCGGCAGGCCGGCGATGATCATCGCGTCGCCGAGGTCGACGATGTCGGGGATGCCGGGCAGGCCGATCAGCTGATGGGGGAGGGCGGTCTCCCGGACCGGTACGGCGGCCGGGGCGGGCCGCGGGACGGGGGTCGGGGCGGCGGCCCGTGCGGGGGCGGGCGCGGCGGCGTCGAGGCCGGCGGCGACGGTGAGGGTGGGCGCGGCCAGCAGGTAGGTGAGGAAGCGCCGGCGGCGGGTGGCCCCGTTCGGGGCCGCGGTGTCCGGGGCGGTAGGGGTGTCCGGGGCGGTAGGGGCGGTGGGGTCGGCGGCGGTGTCCGGGGCGGTGGGGAGGGCGCGGGTGTGCGGGTGGTCGGTGCCGCCGGGTCGGCTGGGGGAGTCCGAGGGGGCGGTGGAGGTGCTGATGGGGGGCCACCCTTCGAGCCGGGGACGGCGACGGGACGGGCGGGCGGTGTGGCCCCGGCCCGGTGCCGGATCGCGAACGCCGTTGAGCATAAAAGGGCGCTACTGACGGGTCAACACGGTCAAAGTTGGCCCCTGGTCTGCCCGATCGCGGTTTCGCGGCGGGCGGCCGGAGTGGATTCGGAGCGGGTACGGACGGCGCTTCGGAGGCGCGGGCGAGGCCGGGGCGAGCTCGCCCGGAAGGGCTCGGAGGCGCCAACTGGCGCCTCTCGCACGCGGGTTCAGGGGTCGGTCGGCGGTGCGGCGGCGCGACGGATTGGCCCAGGGAATTCCTTGATCACTGGACCGTTCCACTGGGCCGGTTTTTCCTTAGAGTGGGGGCGTGCCGGCACCGGCGGTCGCGGAGATCGGCTCCGCGCGCCGCCCGTCCGGCGGTCGCGGGCAGGGGTGACGGTCCGTGAAGACGTTTACGCAGGTGGACGCGTGTGGGTGACCGCCCGGATCCGCCCGGCGGGTGACACCCGCTCACCAGAGAAGGAGGAGCATGCCGACCGACCGAGCCGCCCGTTGGGACGCCCTGCCGCCCGCCGGGCCCCAGCGGACCCTCGCGGCCGCCCAGTTGGCCGCCGCCGTGGGCGACGGCGCCTACTACACCTGCTCCGCGCTCTACTTCACCCGGGTCGTCGGGATGTCGCCGACCGCCCTCGGGCTCGGCCTCACCCTCGCCTGGGCACTCGGCTCCGTCGCCGGCGTCCCGCTCGGCCACCTCGCCGACCGGCGCGGCCCGCGCCGCACCTCGGTGGCGCTCGCACTCGGCACGGCGGCCGTGGTCGCCGCCTTCCTGGTGATCCGCTCCTACCCGCTGTTCCTGCTCGCGGTCTGCCTCTACGCCACCGCGCAGTCCGGCCTGACAGCCGCCCGCCAGGCGCTGGTCGCCGCCCTGGTGCCGCCCGCGCAGCGCACCGCCCTGCTCGCCCACATCCAGTCGACCCTCAACGGCGGACTGGCCGTTGGAGCGGCGATCGGCGGCATCGCGCTCGGCGTCGGCACCCGCGCCGCCTACCTTTCGGCCTTCGCCGTCACCGCGTTCGGCTTCCTGCTCAGCGCGCTGGTCCTGCGGCGGCTGCCCGAGGCCCCGGCCCCGGCGGGGCCGTCGGACGCCGGGCCGCGGCTCGCCGTGCTGCGCGACCGCCGGTACGCCGCCGTCACCGCGGTCAACGCCGTCCTGCTGCTGCGGATGCCCCTGCTCAGCCTGATCATCCCGCTCTGGATCGCCGCGCGCGCCCCCGGGATCGGCTGGCTCGGCTCGGCGCTGTTCGTGCTCAACACCCTCGCGGTGCTGGCCTTCCAGGTCCGGGCGGCACACGGCATCACCGGACTTGACCCGGCCGCCCGGGCGGTCCGCTCCGCCGGGCTGCTGCTGCTCGGCTCCTGCGCCGTCTTCGGGCTGTCCGCGCTGGACGTGCCGGTCTGGGCGGTCGGCGCGCTGCTGGTCGCCGCCTCCGTCCTGCAGGTGGCCGGGGAGATGAAGCAGTCGGCCGGCAGCTGGCAGATCGCCTTCGACCTCGCCCCGGCCGGGCGGATCGGCCAGTACCAGGGCTTCTTCGGCACCGGCGTCGCCGTCGCCCGCACCCTCGGGCCGCTGCTGCTCACCACGCTGCTGCTGGACGGGGGCCTGGCCGGCTGGCTGGTCCTCGGCGGGGTCTTCCTCGCGGCGGGGTACGCGATGGGGCCGGTCGCCCGCTGGGCGGCGCGGGACCGCGGCCCCGCGGTGCCACCGCCGTCACCGGTGGCCGCGGGCGCGTCGCCGGGGGCCTGACGGCGAACGCCGCGGTGGCGGCCGCCCGGGGACGTCGGGCCGGGGCCCGACCCGGGAGGCGGCGACGGCGGGTCCGACCCGGGAGGCCGCGACAACGGGTCCGACCCGGGAGGCCGCGGCGGCGGGCCCGGGGAGCGGGCCGGAAACCCGGTGGCCCCGGCCCGCCGCCCGCTGGCATGCTGGCCGCGTGGACCGACCTCAGATCCGGCTCGACTTCGCCCCCGAGCTGCACCTCTTCGTCTCCGCGCCCCGGCGGGCCGGCCGCACCGCGCTGCGCACCGACGGCAGCTCCACCCTCGGCCACGTCGTCGAGTCGTTGGGCGTCCCGCTCACCGAGGTCGGCGGCCTGCTGGTGGACGGCCGGGCCGTGCCCGACTCCCACGTGCCGGCCGACGGCGAGGAGATCGCCGTCCTGGCCGTGGCCAGGCCGCAGCCCGTGCCCGGCCCGGCGCGCTTCCTGCTGGACGTCCACCTCGGCACCCTCGCCCGGCGGCTGCGCCTGCTCGGCGTCGACGCCGCGTACGAGAACCCCGACATCGGCGACGCCGCCCTGGCCGCCCGCTCGGCCGCCGAACAGCGGATCATGCTCTCCCGCGACCGCGGACTGCTGCGCCGGCGCGAACTGTGGGCCGGCGCCTACGTCTACAGCCACCGCCCCGCCGAGCAACTGCGCGACGTGCTCTCCCGCTTCGCGCCGCCGCTCGCCCCCTGGAGCCGCTGCACCACCTGCAACGGCACCCTGCACCCGGCCACCAAGACCTCGGTGCGCGAGCAGCTGCGGGACGGCACCGAGCGCTCCTACGACGCCTTCGCCCAGTGCGCCGACTGCGGCCAGGCCTACTGGCGCGGCGCCCACCACGCCCGGCTGGAGGCGATCGTCACCGAGGCGGTGCGCGACTTCGGCGACGGCCCGGCGGGCGGACCCTCCCGGGACTCCGGACCCTCCCAGGACTCCGGACCCTCCCAGGACTCCGGGGAGGGTCAGGGCCGCATCGGGGTCGTCTCAGGGTAGAGCGCTCTGGTGGACGGCCGGGCGCGCGTGGTCCCATCGACGGTGGGGGACGGGACCACGCTACTCGCTCGTACGAGAGAGGCCAGGTCGTCGCAATGAGCAATCAGGCAGGTCGGCAGCCCTTCCACAGCGCGGACGTCGGGGACGCCGCCGTGGTGACGGTCCCGCACGGCGCCGAGGTACGCCCGGAGGAAGGCCCCCGGAAGGCGACCGTCCGATGAGGCGGGGGATACCGCGCCGCCCGCTGGCGGCGCTGGTCGCGGCTGCCGCCGCACTCGGAGTCTCGGTCGTCCCGGCGGCCGCCGCCGGGGCCGACGCGGGGCCCGCCGAGCCGCATCTGCGGTCGCGCTACGTGACCATGCCGGACGGGGTCCGCCTCGCCGTCGACGTCTACCTGCCCGAGGGCACCCGGGCCGGCGCCCACCTGCCCACCGTCCTGGTCACCCAGCGCTACTGGCGGGCCCGGGTCCGGGCCGGCCAACCCGGCGGCACCAGCGGCGAGGCCGACCGGTGGACCGCCCGCGGCTACGCCTTCGTGACCGCCGACCTGCGCGGCACCGGAGCCTCCTTCGGCACCCTCACCTCCGAACTCGGCGCCGACGTGACCGCCGACAGCGGCCCGCTCAGCGACTGGATCGCCGCCCAGCCCTGGTCCAACGGCAGGGTCGGCACCACCGGCATCTCCTACGGCGGCGACACCGCGATGCTCGCCACCTCCCTCGGCAACCACCACATCACCGCCGCCGCCCCCATCTCCTACGACTTCGACCCGTACGAGGACCTGGTGCGCCCCGGCGGCGTGCTCATCGAACCGCGGATCGCCCAGTACGCGCTGCTGCTGCGCATCCTCGACGGGGCCGGCGGCACCACCTGCGAGACCGACGAGCAGACCCGCAGGCTCTGCTCGGACGTCGGCCTCACCGGCTTCCAGCCCCGGCCGGTCGACGGGCCCGACGGCCCGGCCCTGCTCGCCGCCGCGCGCGCCGAGCACACGAACAACGCCAACCTCGTCGAGATGGCGCACACCGGCGTCCACCGCGACTACCGGGACGGCCCGAAGAGCTGGACGGTCGGCAGCGTCGGCGAGCGGACCGACGCCGTCGAGGCCGGCCGGGTGCCCGTCCTCACCCGCGCCGGCTGGCTCGACGCGGGCACCGCCAACGGGGTGCTCTCCCAGTTCACCGGCCTGTCCAACACCCAGGACGACTGGATCGGCCCGTGGAACCACGGCGCCGGCTGGCTCGCCGACCCGTTCCAGCCAGCCCGCCCGCTCACCGCGCGGGAACACGAGGAGAACGACCGGCGCGTGGTCGACTTCTTCGACCGCTACGTCCGGGGGAACGCCCGCCCCGACGGCCGCCGGCAGGTGCACTACTACACCTTCAACGAGGGCGTCTGGCGCACCACCACCCGCTGGCCGGTGCCCGGCACCCGCACCCAGCGGTTCCCCCTCGGCGCGGGCGGCACCCTCGGCGGCCTGGCGGACGACCGCCGCGGCGGCTCCGACCTGCTGCGCCTCGACCCGACCGCGGGCACCGGCCCGCTGGACCGCTGGAACACCAACCTCAGCGGAGACGAGGTCAGTTACCCCGACCGCGCCGCCGTCGACGCCAAACTGCTCAGCTACACCACCGCACCGCTGACCGCCGACACCCGGGTCACCGGCAACGGCAAGGTCGCCCTCGACGTCACCGGACTGGCCGGCTCGGCGCGCGGCGCCCTGCACGTCTACCTGGAGGACGTCGCCCCGGACGGCCGGGTCACCTATCTGACGGAGGGTCAACTGGCCCTGACCGAGCGGGCGGTGGCCGACCGCGACGACAACCCGGACTGGCGCCGGCTGCGCACCCCGCGCAGCTACGCGGCCGAGGACGCCGAGGACTTCCCGCAGGGCCGCGCCCAACGCGTCACCATCGACCTCCAGCCCGTCTCGGTGCTGTTCCGACCCGGAGACCGGATCAGGCTCACCGTCGCCGCCGCCAACCCCGACTCCTTCCAGCTCCTCCCCGCCGACGGGCAGGCGGGCTACCGGATCGGCTGGGGCGGCGACCGGGGGTCGGTGCTGGAACTGCCCGTCGTGCGCTGAGAGTTGCGCTGGGGGTTGCGACGAGAGTTGCGACGAGAGCTGAACGGCGGGGCACCCGGTGGCGGCCGGGTGCCCCGCCCCGTCACGCGTCCACGACCTCGAGCCCGTACGCGGTCACGGCCTGGCGCAGCCCACCCGGGTACCCGGCGAGCGCCGGGGTGAACTCCCAGTCCCCGGAGGGATCGCGGTCGAACCGGCCGAGCCGCATCGCGGTGTTGGTCTCCGCGCCGTCCGCCAGGTGCACCACGGCCGCGTCCTGCCCGGAGCCCGCCTCCAGGATCAGCGCCGGCCCGGCGAATCCGCCCATGGTGGCCCCGGGGTGGTTCTCGGTGTCGGCGGCGGCGATGACGACCAGCCGGTCGACCTCGGCGGGCAGCGCGTCGAAGTCGACCATCAGGCAGGCGTTCGCGTCTCCGTAGCCGGTCACCAGCCGCACCGAACCGTCGGGCGTCGAGCCGTTGTTGTAGAAGACCAGGTGGTCGTCGGAGAGCGCCGCGTTGCCCGTGCAGACCAGCGCGGCGATGTCGTACTCCTCCTCCCCGGTCCAGTGCAGGAGCAGCCGGGAGGGCTCGGTGGCCACCTCGATCGCGGGCAGGTGGTCCAGGGCGCCGGCCGTGGCGGAGGCCTCGTCCTGGGCGTCCGCGAACACCTCGTCGAAGCCGTGGTGCCTGAGCAGCCCGACCAGTTCGGAGCCGTTGATCAGGCTGATCGGCTTGCCCGCGACGAACTGGTGCGAGCTGGGGCCGAACTTGCTGGTGGTGACCAGGACGGCCTTGGTCGCGTCCCGGTCGTGCCGCAGCGTCCCGTACAGGTCCCGCACCGCGGAGGGCGTCACCGTGTCCCGGTACCGCTTCACCTGCACGATGACGTTGCCGCCCCGGAACGGGTCCGGGTCGATGCCGCGGACGTCCACGCCGCCGTCCCGCGACCGGGCGGTGAGCTCGACCTTCATGCCCATCGCCTCCATCAGCCGGCCGATGAGGCCCTCGAACTCGACCGGGTCCATCGCCAGTAGGAGTTGGAGTTCGCGGACGCGCCTGGCCATCCGGCCGCGGTTGGCGTTGGTGTCGTCGCGGAGGTGACGGAACAGCGCGCGCTGGGCGCGGCGTTCGTCGGCGTCGGGGTTGCTGAGGCGGTGGAGCTTCCGGCTCCGGGACATGGGCGTGCCCCCTCTTGCGTGGTGACGGTTGTTGCAGGCGTCACGGTAGGGGAATCGTGGACGAAGAACTGTCGGGCCGTCGGTTCCGCCGCACAATCGAGACCTGGGCCGATACGGGCCGCTGCGGCGGGTGCGGGTGCGGGTGCGGGTCCGGGTGCGGGTGGCGCGGGTGCCCGTCCGGGGCGGGGGGGCGTTCGCGCCGGGGGGTGGCGGCGCCGGTCGAACGGCGGGGGTGCTTTCGATGGCCGTCCGGACGGCGGACAATTCCCCCAGGAGCCGAGGAGGAGGCCGCGGTGGAGTTCGAGGTCATGATCGAGATCCCGCAGGGGTCGCGGAACAAGTACGTGATGGACTTCGCGGCGGGCCGGATCCGCCTGGACCGCACCCTCTTCACGGCCACCCGCTACCCGGCCGACTACGGCTTCGTCGAGGGCACCCTCGGCGGCGACGGCGAACCGCTGGACGCCCTGGTGCTCGGCGGCGAGCCGGCCGTCCCCGGCTGCGTGCGGACCTGCCGGGCGGTGGCCATGTGGGTGATGCGCGACGAGCGCGGCCCGGACCAGAAGGTGCTCTGCGTCCCGTCCCGCGACCCGCGCTACGCGGACCTGCGGGACATCGACGACCTGCGCGGGTTCGACCTGCTGGAGATCACCCACTTCTTCCTGGTCTACAAGGACCTGGAGCGCGGCAAGTCCGTCGAGGGCTCGCACTGGGCGGGGCGCGACGCCGCCTACGCCGAGATCGCCGAGTCGCGCGCCCGCGCGGTGGGCACCCGCTTCGCCGACCCGGTCTGAACGGGCGTCCGGGGGCGGGCCGGTGCGCCGGCGCCCGCCCCCGGACGGTCCGTCAGAGCCGGGCGGCGCTCAGGATCGCCCGCACCTCGTCGCCGATCGCGGTCTCGTTCCGCTCGAACTCCGGTGCGGTGAGCAGGTTCGGGTCGGCCGGCAGGCCGGTCAGGACCGGGGTGTGCAGATGGCCGCCGGGCAGGCCCGGGGCGAGGATCGTGCGCAGCCGGTTGGAACGGTAGGCGACTTCGTTGGAGAGGTACCCGCCGCCGCCACCGGAGACCGCGCGGGAACCGGGGGTGGGGCCGTCCGGCCGGAACACGGGGGCGGTGGCGCCCGCCGGGATCTCGGTGACGAAGGTGTTGAGCAGCACCGGGTAGGGCTGCTGGACGGCCCTCATGGCATCGGTCGGCAGGGTGGTGCGGACGAACTGCGGCCCGGGGGCCAGCCCCGGGGCGTCCACCGGGTGCTGGGTGGTGCCGCCGGAGAGCGCGGCGACGTTGTCGGTCGCCGGGTCGGCGGAGCGGGCGCGCCCGGCCCACTCCTCCAGGGTGAACTTGCCCGGGTAGCCCTGGCTGATGCTGGTGATCAGGTCGGCGGACTGCCGGCCCGGCCGCAGGTGCGGGGCGAAGGCGCGCTCCACGATGCCCCCGTCGAAGTCCCCGTAGCGCACCGGCAGCACGACCGCCCGGACCTCCGCGGTGCTGCCGTCGGCGAGCGTGATCCGCTGCCCGTGCAACTGCAGAACGGCCGAGCCGGAGGGGTTGGCGCGGCGCGGCTCGGTGTCCAGGCCGAACGGGTCGAAGCCGCTGACGAAGATCCGCCGGACGCCGCGGGCGGAGTCGAAACCGTCGTCCAGACCGCGCGAGGCATCCTCGAAACGGGACCGCAGCGCGGCGTGGTCGACGCCGAACCGGGGCTGCCAGCGGGCGAGCTGGACGGTCATGGCGAGCCTGGTCCAGTACAGCGGGCGGTCGTCCCGGGCGGGCAGTTCGCCGCTCGGCCGCCGGCCCTGGGCGCGGTCCAGGCCGGCCTGCCAGAGGGTCCGGCCCCAGGCGGTCACCACCCGCTCGGCCTGCCGGGCGTTGCGGGCCTCGCACAGGGCGGAGGGGAAGCCCCCGGGCAGCTCGCCCAGGCCGGAGCGCTCGGTGAAGCCGGTCGTGCGGGCGTCCTGGAGGCGGGCCTGCTCGGCGTCCAGCGGCACCGTGGTGGAGGTGCGGCAGTCGGCCGGGGCGGCCTGGGCGGCGGCCGGGGCCAGCAGGGCGGCGAGCGTTCCGGTGAGCGCGGCGGCCAGTCCGGCGGCGCGGCGTAGATATGTCATGTCCGCTGACAATAGGTCCGGACCTGACGGCCCGCCAGAGCGCCGACCCGGCGTCCCCCGCTGCCGGGACGGCTGCCGTCGGGGCGGCCGGACGGTGTTCCGCCGCTGGTGGGGCGCTGTTCCGGCCTTGACGGAAAACTGATGGTTCGACCGGGAACCGAGGCAACTTCTACAGCGTTGTCGTGGTCGAACAGCGGTACTCGTACGGTGGTGGAGGAGTTCCATGAGCGTGGCCCTGACGAAGGGCGGCAACGTCTCCCTGGGCAAGCAGGCCCCCGGGCTGAGGGTGGTCCGGGTGGGCCTCGGCTGGACGGCCGGAGCCGGGTACGACCTGGACGCCAGCGCGCTGCTCTGCGGGGCGGACGGGAAGGTCGCCTCGGACCAGCACTTCGTCTTCTTCAACAACCTGCAGAGCCCGGACGGCTCGGTTCGGCACCAGGGCGGGTCCGGCGGCGGCTCCGACCGCGAGCAGATCGAGGTCCGGCTCGCGGAGGTCTCCGCCGGGGTGGAGAAGATCGTCTTCGCGGTGGCGATCTACGACGCGGCGCAGCGGCGGCAGTCCTTCGGGCAGGTCCGCGGCGCCCACATCCGGGTCGTCGACCCGGACACCGGCGCCGAGGTGGCCCGGTACGACGTGGCGCCGGAGGCCGGCAGCGAGACGGCGATGGTGTTCGGCGAGCTGTACCGGCACGGCGCGGACTGGAAGTTCCGCGCGGTCGGGCAGGGGTACGCCGCGGGGCTCGCGGGCATCGCCGCCGACTTCGGCGTGGACGTCCTGCAGCCGGCGCCCGCCGCCGCGCCCGCCCCGGTGAAGCCGCCCGTAGCGCCGCCCGCGCCGCCCGTAGCGCCGCCCGCGCCGCCGGTCGCGGCCGCGGTGCCGGCCGTGCTGCCCGCCGCCGTACCCGCCGTTCCGACGACCCCGCCAGGACCAGGGAGTTCCCCCGTGACGTGTTTCTTCGACCCCTCGCACGGCGCCGGCACCACGGCGGTGTACTGGTCGCCGCAGTGGGGCGTGCCGCGCCAGATCGAGGCCTGCGTGGCCTGCGCCCAGCGGGTGCAGACCAACGTGCCGCCGTTCTACACCCCGCAGCCGGCCGGCTACCCGCAGCCGGTCCAGCAGCCGGTCCAGCAGGGCCAGCCGCAGGTGCCCGGCCAGCAGGCCCAGGGCGGGCGTCGCTTCGGCACCGGCGCGCTGATCGGTGCCGGCGCGGCCGGCCTGGTCGGCGGCGCGCTGCTGAACGAGGCCTTCGACGACGACCCGCAGGTCGTCGTCAACAACTACTACGAGGACGACGGCTTCTTCTAGGCCGTCGGGCCGGAGCCCCGGAAGGGCCGTCAGGGCCGTCCCCGGCGGCCCTCGCTGTCGGAGCGGTGCGCTTGAATGGCGCCGGAGTACCGTTCCGACCGGGGGAGACGCACCGATGACCACGACCGACGCCGAGCTGACGGCCGCCGTCCGGAACCCCGACGCGGCCTGGCTGGAGTCCTGCTTCGGTCCCGGCACGCTGTGGCGGCCCGAGCCCGCGGCGCTGCCCGGGCGGCTGACGTCGAAGGAGGCCCGGGCGTTCCTGAGCGAGGTCGGCGTGCCGGCCGTCGAACTGGAATTCCTCGGCTTCGACGCCACGAAGCTGCCCGAGCGCGGGATGTGGGAGGCGGACCTGGACGAGCTGTTCGGCGAGCGCACACCGGACGACGACACCCCGCCGAGCAACTGGGGGTACTGCGTCGGCACATTCGACGACCAGCACCTGATGGTGGCCGGCGACACCGGCGCCGTACGGATCTACGACCCGAACGGCTGGGACCACGGGAGCGGCTGCGGCGGCCGGGCGGCCGACTCGCTGCCCGGGGTGATCGGCGCGCTGGCGCTGCTGGCCCGCCTGGAGGGCCGGATCCGCGGTGGGGACGCCAGGGCCGCACTGGACGAGTTCGCCGCGCTGGTGGCCGCGGCGGGGCAGGGGCCGGACGAGTCGGACCTCTGGGTGGGCCTGCTGGAGAACCTGCGCGAGGAGTACGAGGACCTGGACGAGGGCTGACGCCCCGGGGCCTTCCCGGCCCTTCCTGTGCCCTCCCGGCCTTTTCCGGGCCCACCCGGGCCCACCTCGGCCCACCGGGGCCGACGGCCGCACAACGCTTCGGCGCTGTGCGGCCGTTCGCGTCCGGGGCGTACCGGCCCTACGCGTCCCGGCGCCGGTACGCCCCGGCCCGGGCCGCCGCCTCGGCGGCCTCCGCCGCACGGTCGGCGGCCGCCTCGTCCAGCGGCTCCGCGGTGGTGAGCATGCGGTAGTAGAGCGGCGCCGAGACCGCCCGCACGACCTCGCACCCGTCGGTGTCCGGCGGGAGTTCGCCGCGCTCGACGGCCGCGGTGACGCACGGCGCCCACTCCTCGACCCGGCGCCGGTAAAAGTGCCGCAGGGCCTCGGCCGCGTCCGGGTCGCAGGTCGCCGCCACGATGACGGCGCGGAAGAGCGCGCCCTGCCGCGGGTCGGCCAGGGTGCGCTGGACGAGCCGGGCGTTGGCCCGCAGGTCCCCGGCGAGGGAGCCGCTGTCGGTGCGCGGCAGCGACTGCTCGGCCATGTCCGCGAGCAGGTCCGCGACCAGGGCGGTGGTGCTGCCCCAGCGGCGGTAGACGGTGGTGCGGCCGACCTCGGCCCGCTGGGCGATGTCGCCGAGGTCGAGGCCGCCGAAGCCGTGCTCGACCAGGGCGTCCTCGGCGGCGCGCAGGACGGCGGCGCGGACCCGGGCGGTCCGGCCGCCGGGGCGGACGGTGCCGGGCGTGGAGGGCTCGGGCGTGGAGGGCTCGACGACCATTAACGGGATTCCTGTTCCATTAGAAGGTGGGAGTCTGCTAGGTTCAGGACATCCTAAAGGAACGGGAGTCCCATTAGGGGCTCCGAGGGGAGAACCACCATGACCATCGCCACCGACATGGAGTACCGCCGGCTCGGCGCGTCCGGGCTCAAGGTGCCCGCGCTCAGCCTCGGCACCGGCACCTTCGGCGGCCGCGGCCCGCTGTTCGGCGCCTGGGGCACCACCGACGTCCAGGAGGCCCGTCGGCTGCTCGACATCGCCATCGACGCCGGTGTCACCCTCTTCGACACCGCCGACGTCTACTCCGACGGCGCCTCCGAGGAGGTGCTCGGCCAGGCGATCCGCGGCCGCCGCGACCAGGTGCTGATCTCCACCAAGGCCGGACTGCCCACCGGCGACGGCCCGCAGGACGCCGGCACCTCCCGCGCCCGGCTGGTGCGGAGCGTGGAGGACGCGCTGCGCCGCCTCGGCACCGACCACCTGGACCTCTTCCAGCTGCACGCCTACGACGCCGGCACCCCGATCGAGGAGGTGCTCGCGACCCTGGAGGACCTGGTCCGGGCCGGCAAGATCCGCTACACCGGCGTCTCCAACTTTTCCGGCTGGCAGCTGATGAAGTCCCTCGCCCTCGCCGACCGGCACGGCCGCCCCCGGTACGCCGCCCACCAGGTCTACTACTCGCTCGTCGGCCGCGACTACGAGTGGGAGCTGATGCCGCTCGCCCGGGAGGAGGGCGTCGGGGCCCTGGTCTGGAGCCCGCTCGGCTGGGGCCGGCTCACCGGGAGGATCCGCCGCGGGCAGCCGCTCCCGGACGGCAGCCGGCTGCACGACACCGCCGACTACGGCCCGCCGGTGGAGGACGAGCTGCTGTACCGGGTGGTCGACGCGCTGGACGAGGTCGCCGCCGAGACCGGCCGCACCGTCCCCCAGGTGGCGATCAACTGGCTGCTGCGCCGTCCGACCGTCTCCTCGGTCATCATCGGAGCCCGCAACGAGGAGCAGCTGCGCCAGAACCTCGGCGCGGTCGGCTGGGCGCTGACGGAGGACCAGGTGGCCCGGCTGGACGCGGCGAGCGTGCGCACCGCGCCGTACCCGTACTTCCCGTACCGCCGGCAGGAGGCCTTCGCCCGGCTCAACCCGCCCGTCGCGGGCTGAGCGGCCCCGCAGGCCGAGCGGCGCGGGGGGCGAAGCGGGACGGGGGCGAGGCGGCGCGTGGGCCCCGGCCCGGGAGATGTCCGGGCCGGGGCCGGACCGGCTGCTGCGGGGCGGCGGTCGGCCCCGTGCCGGTGGCTGCGGTGGTGGCTGCGGCGGCTGTGGCTGCGATGGCTGTGGCGGTGGCCCTCAGGCCTGCCGCCGGTGCCAGGCGGCGAGGAGTTCGGCCTCCCGCTCCGGGGCCAGGGCGTCCGGCAGGGGCTCGAACGGCCGGATGTCGCGGGCGGTCTCGGCCACCGGGCGGAGGGTCAGCCCGGTGGCGAGGGCGGCGGCCGGATCGGCGGTGCTGGTGGCGCGGATCTCCGGGGCGGCGGGCCACAGCGGCAGGGCGCGCTCCGGGACGCCGGCGGCGCGCAGGAAGTCCTCGGACACCCAGGTGAGGGTGGTGCCGGGCGGGGCGACCGCGGCGGCGACGGCGTCCAGGAGGTCGCCCATGCCGAACGGCGGGGGCGTGGCGGCGTGGTAGGCGCCGCGGGCGCCCTGTGCGAGGAGGCCGAGCATCCAGGCGGTGAGGTCGCGGACGTCGACCACCTGGAGCGGCGCGTCCGGCCGGCCCGGGGCGAGTACCTCGCCGCCCCGGGCGAGGCGCTGCACCCAGTGGTCGAAGCGGTGGGTGTAGTCGCGGGGGCCGATCACGTACGTCGGGCGGATCAGCAGCGTCTGCGGGCCGAAGGCCTCCCGGGCGGCGCGCTCGCACTGGACCTTGAGGACGCCGTAGGTCTCGGCGGTGACCTCCGCGGCCTCCGGGCCGTCGGCGGGGAGCAGCGGGGAGTCCTCGGCGAAGCCCGGGGCGGCCGGGGTGTCGTACACCGAGAGCGAGGAGACCAGCAGGTAGCGCCCGGCCGCGCCGGGATCGAGAGCGGCGGCCAACTCCCGTACCTGGCGTGGGAAGTAGGCGCAGAGGTCGACGGTGGCGTCCCAGCTGCGGCCGCGCAGCGCGGACAGGTCGGCGTCGCGGTCGGCGATCAGGTGGGTGGCGTCCGGGAGCAGTCCGGGGCCGGAGCGGCCGCGGTGCAGCACCGTGACCTCGTGCCCGGCGGCCAGGGCCGCCTCGGCGAAGTGGAAACCGATGAAGCGGGTGCCGCCGATGACCAGAATGCGCATTCGGACATCGTGCCAGCCCGCCCCGCGCCGGGGCCAATCGGTGCGCGACCGTTGCTCAAGTTGTGCGTGGGGTGGGTGAGTCGGGGCGGATGTGCGGGGTTCCGGCGGGAAGCGTGTTCGACGGTCAACGGCGCGGGAGGGCGGCGATCGCCGGCGGCGGGGCGTGGTGGGACGGTCCCCGCTGGTCAGCCGGGTGCGGGCGGGGGCCGGCCGAACGGCCGCGACGGTCTCGTAACGCCTGATGACGGGTCAAAGTTCCTTGTTCCCCGGCGAACTTGTGTGAAGTCCCTTTAGGCTCCCGTTAACAATGGCGGCTTTCCGCCACTCTCGAACTCGCTTATGAGGTCGGGCGGCAGGCCCAACTTGACGATGAGAGCAGGGATGACGACGACAAGTGAACGAACCGCCGGTGCCGCGCGCGGCCCCGGCGGGCGGCGGACGGGCCCGCCCGGCCGCCGTGCCACGGGCCTTCGCACCGCGGGCGGCGCGGTGACGCTGGCCGTGCTGGCCGGTTCCTGGTCCCTGGCGGCGGCCCCTCCGGCCTTCCCCCAGACCGGTGACGGCACGGTGGCGGTCCATGTGATCCGGGCCGTGGACACCGACGGTGTGTGGACGCCCGGGCTGGAATCGGGCATGGCGGGCGTGAAGGTGACGCTCACCGACGAGGCCGGGGTCTCCATCGAGGGCACCACGGCGGCGGACGGCACGGTGACGCTGGCACCGGCCGCCACTAAGCTGACCGGCGGCAAGTACCGGGTCCAGGTGGTGAATCCGAAGCCGGGCGTGCTCTACCCGGCCTTCGCCTCCCGCGAGGGCCTGGACGGCGGGGCGAACAAGCTGAGCTCCAACGAGGAGTTCGTCGACCTCTCCGGCGGCAAGAAGGTGGAGATCACCACCGGGCTCTGGAGCCCGGGTGACTACTGCCAGAAGAACGCGCCGCTGGTGTCGACCTGCCAGAACCCGCCCCGGGAGGGCGACGCCCAGCACACGCTGGTGTCCTTCCCGTACGACTCCCGCGGAACGGCCGGTACCGACTTCACCCTGACCGACGTGGCCACGGCCGGGCAGACCGGCAACCTGTACGGCATCGCCTGGAACAAGGCCGACCGGCGGGTGTTCTCCTCGGCCCAGGCCAAGCGGACCACCAGCTACGGTCCCGGCGGCCCGGGCGGGATCTACGTCACCGACTGGGCGACGAAGAAGACCACGCTGTTCGCCACCGTCCCGGACGCGGGCACCACCCCGCACAGCCCGGGCAACGACGACGACTTCCTGGCCGCGGCGGGCAAGGAGAGCCTCGGCGGCATCAAGATCACCGACGACGGCAAGGACCTCTTCGTCGTCAACCTGCACGACCGCAAGCTCTACCGCTACGACGCCACCGCGGCGACGGCGGCCACGCCCAAGGCCGCCTACGCCATCCCGGACCCGGGCTGCCCGGCGCCGGGGGACTGGCGTCCGTACGGCCTCGGCATCCAGGACGGCGCCGGCTTCCTCGGCGGCGTCTGCTCGGGCGAGTCCACCGGCAAGGCCTCGGACCTGCGGGCCGTGGTGCTGCCGTTCGACCTGGCCACCGGCGCGTTCAAGTCGGCGGTGCTGAACCAGCCGCTCGACTACCCGCGCGGCAACACGGTCGGCACCCCGTGCCCCGGCTCCAGCTGGTTCCCGTGGCAGGACACCTTCCCGACCGCCCAGAACGGCCATGCCTGCGGGGCCAACTACCTGGCCAACCCCGAGCCGGCGGTGGCCGAGATCGCCTTCGAGACCGACGGCTCGATGCTGCTCGCCTTCCGGGACCGCTTCGGCGACCAGTCGGCGGCCGGCCCGACGGCCGGCCAGGGCTCCATGGTCCTGCCCGGCGGTGACCTCCTCAAGGCCTGCCCGGTGAACGGCACCTACGTGCTGGACACCAACCTGGGCTGCGGGTCCACCGCCCGGGGCCAGCGGTTCTTCGACAACAGCCGGATCGGCCACAACAACCCCGCCAACGCCGGGATGGCGTTCTCGAAGGTCGAGGACTCCATCGCGATCTCGGGCTACGACAGCGACAGCAAGGCCTTCGGTTACGGCAGCGCCTTCCAGAAGCGCGACGGCAAGGCGGACGGCGGCGTGCGGCTCAACACGGCCCCGGGCGTCCCGCCGTTCGGCAAGGGCGCCGCGATGGGCGACCTGGAGGTGCTCTGCGACCAGGCTCCGCTCCAGATCGGCAACCGGGTCTGGTACGACCCCGAGCGCAGCGGCCTCCAACTGCCGGGCCAGAAGCCGGTTCCGGGTGCCACCGTCCACCTGTACGACGAGACGGGGAAGCTCGTCGGTACGACGAAGACGACCAAGCGCGGCGAGTACTACTTCGACGACAGCAACGTCGAGGGCGGCCTCAAGCCGAGGACCAAGTACACGATCAAGCTGGACAACCCGGCGGACTACGCCAAGGACGGCCCCCTCTTCCAGTGGGTGCCGACCGACCACGACGTCGGTGACAACCACTTCATCGACTCCAAGGGCATCGTTCCGAAGGACGGCAGGTTCCCGGAGCGGGCGCTGACCACCGGCGGCCCCGGCGAGAACGACCACACCTACGACTTCGGCTTCCGGCTGCAGGAGGGCGCGCTGCGCCTGGTCAAGCACGACCAGGACGGCAAACCGCTGGCCGGCGCCAAGTTCCAGCTGTGGCACGAGACCAACGGGACCGACGGGCTCCAGCCGACCGGCGACAAGCCCGACACCAAGGTCGGTGAGCCCTGCACGACCGGTGCCGACGGCATCTGCCAGGGCACCGGCGTGCCGGGGACGTACTACTGGCAGGAGTTGAGCCCGCCGGACGGCTACGCGGCGCCGGAGGTCACCGTCCTCGGGCCGCTCAAGCTGACCTCGGCGAACCTCGACGCCGGTGTGGAGGTGACGGCCGTCAACAAGCTGATCCCCACCCCGACGCCGACCCCGACGCCCACCCCGACCGAGACGCCGACCCCGGCGCCGACGTCGGCGGCTCCGGTGCCCCCGGCCCCGGTGCCCCCGGTGTCCGGGCACCTGCCCAACACCGGTGCGGGTGAAGGGATGCCGATCGTGTTGACCAGCGCGGCGGCGCTGATCGCCCTCGGCACCGCCACGGTGCTGATGGCCCGCAGGCGCAAGGCCGCCCGGCGCGGCTAGCCCCGCGCGGGGTACGTGAAGGGGGCCTGGCAGCGGGCCCGATCGGGCGGGTTCGTGGGACCGTTGGTCCCCGGGCCCGCCCGACTGTCGTGTCCGACCGAGGAAAGGGAGCGGCTGCATGCCCCGCAGGACGAAGGCCGAAGGCCGCGGACCACGGCGGTCCCACTGGCTCAAGGCCCTGATCGCGATCGTGGTGTGCGGCGCCGCGGCGGGCGGCGTGGCCGTCTACCGGACGGTCTCCGACGAGGCCGTCGAACGCCCGGTGACCACCGACGAGGCCGGCCGGCTCGCCCTGTCGCGCCTGAACCTCTACCAGGCGAGCCCGGTGGCGGTGACGCTCACGGCCGAGGAGGGCGGGGGCGTCACCATCCGGGTCGACGGGGTCGTCGACTACCGCAGCCACCGGGGGGTCGGCCGCTACCGGACCACCGGCGCGAGCGGACCGCTGGACCACGGCCTGATCGTCTGGGACACCGGCGGCCTCGGGCTGGCCCCCGACCGGGCCGGCACCGACACCGCCACCGCCACTGCCACCGATGCCCCGGCCTGGCAGCAGGCCGAGCGCATCCCGCGCCAGGGCTGGTCACCGCGGACCTACACGGCGGACCCGCTGGACGCCGGACTGAACCTGCTGGTCCAGCTCGGCGCGGACCGCCCCGACAACCCGCTGCTGCTCGCCCAGTCCGGGGCCCGCTGGCTGGGCCGGGACCGGATCGACGGCAAGGGCTACGACCGCTTCGCCGGTCCGCGCGCGCAGGGCTCCGCGCCCGACGGCGCCCGCTCGCCGCTGACCTACTGGGTCGACGGCGACGGCGGGCTGCGCCGGGTGACGATGCGGATGCCGGGGCTGGGCACCCCCACCACCGTCGAGCTCACCGGACGGCAGGCGGACGCCAAGCTGCCGGAGGCCCCGTGGCTCACCGGCTGACCGGCTGACCGGCTGACCGGTTGACCGGTTGACCCGGTCGGTCGGGCACGGCCGGGCACGGCCGGAAGTCCGCAGGACAGGGCGGTCAGCCGTACCAAAATCGTTGGTGAGGCAGCAATGGCTTCATCATCTTCCGTTCACCCGGACCCGGCTGCCAGCATCGGCGCACCGTCACCGCCCGAGGGAGTAGCCGATGAACCGCCCCCGTTCCCTGCGCTGTCTGGCCGCACTGTCCCTGGTCGTCCTGGCCGCCACCGCCTGCGGGCGCTCCGACCAGGGCGGCTCCCCGGCCGCCGGCGCGGCGCAGGCCGGACAGAACTCCGGGAAGAGCGCCGCCGAGCTGCTCCCGGCGAAGAACAAGCAGAGCGGCGTCCTCAGAGTGGCCACCTCCGTCGGCTACCCGCCGATGGAGATGTACAAGACCGGCACCACCGAGCTGACCGGGGTCGACCCGGACCTCGCCGCCGCCGTCGCCGGGCGGCTCGGGCTGAAGCTGGAGCTCGCCAACTCCTCCTTCGACGGCCTGATCCCCGGCCTCCAGGCCGGCCGCTACGACCTGGTGATGTCCTCCATGACGGACAGCGCGCAGCGCCGCCAGGCCGTCGACTTCGTCGACTACTTCCGCACCGGCGGCGTGATCATGACGAAGAAGGGCAACCCCGAGGGCATCAAGTCCATCGAGGACCTCTGCGGCAAGAAGGTGGTCCTCGCCAAGGGCAGCTCCAACCTGGAGATCGGCGAGCAGCAGAACGCCAAGTGCGCCACCAGGATGGCGATCTCGCAGAGCGAGGACGCCCCGACCGGGCTGCTCCAGCTGGACAGCGAGCGGGCCGTCGCCACGATCGTGGACTACCCGGTGGCGCAGATGTTCGTGCAGAACAGCGGCTCCTACGAGGTGCTGCCGGAGCAGTACGGCACGGCGCCGTGGGGCATCGCGGTCGCGAAGAAGGACGCCGGGCTGCGCGACGCGGTGCAGAAGGCGCTCCAGGAGCTGATCGAGAGCGGCGAGTACCGCAAGGTGCTGGACACCTACCAGGTCGGCGGCAGCGCGGTGGAGCGCGCCACCGTCAACGCGGCGCAGTGAGAACGGCGGCACCGACGAGATGAGCACCGACATGAGAGACCCCGGGATCCCCGCCGGCCCCGCGACGCCCGCCGAGCCCGCGACGCCCGCCCCGGCACCCCGAACGGCCGCCGCGGGCCCCGTCGACGACGACCTGGCCTTCGAGGTGACCGGCCGGCCTCGCCCGGCACGCTGGTTCGCCGTGCTGGCGGCCGCCTTCGTCGCCGTCTGGCTCGCCTGGACCGTCATCGTCAACCCCAACCTGCACTGGGACATCGTCGCCAAGTACCAGTTCGACGGCGTGATCCTGGAAGGGCTCTGGGTGACGGTCCAACTCACCCTGATCTCCCAGGTGGTGGGCATCGTCATCGGCGTGGTGGCCGCGGTGATGCAGCTGTCCGACAGCCCGGTGCTGCGGACCACCGCCGGCGCGTACACCTGGTTCTTCCGCGGCACCCCGCTGCTGGTCCAGCTGATCTTCTGGTTCAACCTGGCGCTGCTCTTCCCGGAGATCAGCATCGGCATCCCGTTCGACGGGCCCAAGCTGGTCAGCTGGCAGTCCAACTCCCTGATCACCGGCTTCGTGGCGGCGCTGCTCGGCCTGTCGATCAACGAGGGCGCCTACATGTCCGAGATCGTCCGGGCCGGCATCCAGAGCGTCGACCCCGGGCAGCGCGAGGCGGGCGCCTCGCTGGGCATGTCCAACCGGCAGATCCTCACCCGGGTGGTGCTGCCGCAGGCGATGCGGGTGATCATCCCGCCGTTCGGCAACCAGTTCATCTCGATGCTGAAGACCACCTCACTGGTCTCCGTCATCGCCGGCGCCGACCTGATGACCGTCTCCCAGCACCTCTACCTCGCCAACTTCGAGGTGATCGCGCTGCTGATCGTCGCGTCCATCTGGTACCTGGTGCTCACCACCGTCGCGAGCGTCGCCCAGCACGCGGTGGAGCGGAGGTTCAACCCGGCCGGCGCCCCGCCGGCGCTGCACCGCCGGGTGCTGGCCAACCTGCGCCCGGGGCGCGGCGGAGCGGGAAAGCGCGTGAAGAAGGGGGAGGTCAAGTGACGACCACGGACCTGGGGAAGCCGGCCGCCGAGGTGGTCCTGTCGGCCCGGAAGGTGCGCAAGCGGTTCGGGGACCTGGAGGTGCTGCGCGGCATCGACCTGGAGGTCCGGGCGGGGGAGGTGCTCTGCGTGATCGGCCCCTCCGGCTCCGGCAAGTCCACCCTGCTGCGCTGCTTCAACCACCTGGAGAAGATCGACGCCGGGCGGATCGAGGTGGACGGCGAACCGGTCGGCTACGAGCCGTACGGCGCCTCCGGCAGCAGGCTGCGCGAGCGCCGGCCGCGCGACATCCGCCACCAGCGCGAGCGGATCGGCATGGTCTTCCAGCGCTTCCACCTCTTCCCGCACCGCACCGCGCTCCAGAACGTCATGGAGGGCCCGATCGCGGTCAAGGGCCGCCCCCGCGGGGAGGCCGAGCGCCGGGCCCGCGAACTGCTCGCCCGGGTCGGCCTGGCCGACCGCGCCGACCACTACCCGGCCCAGCTCTCCGGCGGCCAGCAGCAGCGGGTCGCGATCGCCCGGGCGCTGGCCATGGAGCCGACCCTGATGCTCTTCGACGAGCCCACCTCCGCGCTCGACCCGGAGCTGGTCGGCGAGGTGCTCGGGGTGATGCGCGACCTCGCCCGCAGCGGCATGACGATGATCGTCGTCACCCACGAGATGGGCTTCGCCCGCGAGGTCGCCGACCGGGTCGTCTTCATGGACCAGGGCGCCGTCGTGGAGGCCGGCAGCCCGGCCGAGGTGTTCACCGCCCCGCGGCACGACCGCACCCGGGCCTTCCTCTCGACGGTGCTCTGATGGGAGCGATGGGACTGATGGGAGCGGACGTGACCACGACCCCGGTCGACCTGCTGCTGCGCGGCGCCACCCTGGTGGACGGCACCGGGGCGCCCGCCCGCCCGGCCGACCTCGCCGTCGCCGACGGCCGGGTCACCGTACTGCCGCCCGGCACCGCCGT
This sequence comes from Kitasatospora sp. NPDC058048, assembly GCF_042885555.1. NCBI lineage: Bacteria > Bacillati > Actinomycetota > Actinomycetes > Kitasatosporales > Streptomycetaceae > Kitasatospora > Kitasatospora sp. NPDC058048. Next base: position 71,510 of record NZ_JBHVRT010000029.1, read on the forward strand.
GACCGCGGCCGAGACCCTGGACGTCACCGGGCGGGTCGTCACCCCCGGCTTCATCGACGTCCACACCCACTCGGACGCGCTCGCCGCCCCCTTCGGCGGCGGCACCCACACCGACGGCGACGCCCTGGACGAGCTGCGGCTGGCCCCGCTGCTCCAGGGCGTCACCACCGAGATCAGCGGCAACTGCGGGATCAGCCTGTTCCCGGCGCTGCCCGGGCGGCTGCCCGAACTGGCCGAGCACCTGCGGGTCTCCTTCGGCCTCGGACCGGTGCTGCCCGCCGAGGACTTCGACGCCTTCGCCGCCGGCCAGCGGCCCGAACTGCGCCGCAACCACATCGCCTCGCTGGTCGGCCACGGCACGCTGCGCGCCGGAGTGATGGGCTTCGAGGACCGCCCGCCCACCGGCCAGGAGCTGGCCGCCATGTGCGGGCTGCTCGACCGGGCACTGGCCCAGGGCGCGGCCGGACTCTCCACCGGGCTGATCTACCCGCCCGGCGTCTACGCGGACACCGAGGAGATCGTGGCCCTGGCGAAGGTCGCCGCGCGGCACGGCAAGCCGTACGTGACGCACCTGCGCGACGAGATGTCCCAGGTGGAGAAGGCGCTGGAGGAGGCGCTGGAGATCGCGGTGCGCTCCGGCGCCCCGCTCCAGGTCTCCCACCACAAGACCGCCGGGCGGCACGCCTGGGGCGCCACCCTGCGGACCCTGCCGCGCCTGGAGCAGGCCCGCGCCGAGGGCGTGGACGTGCTCTGCGACGTCTACCCGTACACCGCCGGCAGCACCGTGCTGCACGCCATGCTGCCGCCGTGGACCAGCGAGGGCGGGCCGGCCGCGCTGTTGGAGCGGCTGCGCAGCAAGGAGGTGCGGGACCGGATCCGGGCGGACATCGCGCACGGCGTCGAGGGCTGGGAGAACACCGTCGGCAACGGCGGCTGGGACCTGATCTCGGTGGCCGCCGCGCCCGCCCGCCGTACGGCCGAGGGCCGCCGGATCGCCGACCTGGCCGCCGAGCGCGGCGCCGACCCGGTGGACCTCGTCTGCGACCTGCTGCTGGAGGCGCAGGGCGAGGTGACCATCATCAGCCACTCGATGCGCGAGGACGACGTCCGCCGGGTGCTGGCCAGCCCGCTGTCGATGATCGGCTCGGACGGGGTGCCCAAACCCGGCCGCCCGCACCCCCGCTGGGCGGGCAGCTTCGCCCGGGTGCTCGGTCACTACGGGCGCGAGCAGGGGCTGCTGCCGCTGGAGCTCGCGGTGCACAAGATGACCGGCCTGCCCGCCGAACGGTTCCGGCTGGCCGGGCGCGGCGTGGTCCGGGACGGCGCCGTCGCGGACCTGGTGGTGCTCGACCCGGCGGCCGTCCTGGACGGCGCGACCTTCGAGCGGCCGCTGCTGCCGCCGGTGGGCGTGGAGGCCGTCGTGGTGGCCGGGCGGGTCGCGGTGCGCGGCGGCCGGCCGACCGCGATCCGGGCCGGAGAGGTGGTGCGGGTCCGATGAGCCTCTCCCAGGTGGCCGCCGCCGCGCGCAGCTCCGCGGCGCTGCCGCTGACCCTCGCGGTGGCCGCCGTCGACGTGGACGCCGCCGAGGCGGACCGTGGAGTCGACGCCGGCGCGGTCGGGGTGGACGACACCGTCGTCCTGCCCGTCGCCAGCGCCTCCAAGCTGCTGCTGCTCGCCGAGGTCGCCCGGCGGCTGGAATCCGGGGAACTGACGGCCGGACAGCCGGTGGAGATCCTCCCCGAGGACGTCACCGGCGGCACCGGCCTGCTCGGCCGGCTGAGCCGCCCCGACTGGACGGTGGAGGATCTGGCCTGGCTGACCGCCGCGGTCAGCGACAACACCGCCACCAACGCCCTGCTGCGGCTGGTCGGCCTGCCGGCCACCGCCCGGCTGGCACGCGAGCTCGGACTGGAACGGCTCACCCTGCACGACCGGGTGCGCGACGAGCGCGGGCCGGACGTCCCGCCGGTCTTCGCCACCGGAACCGCCCGCGACCTGGCCCGGCTGGTGGCCCTCGCGGTCCGGGGCACCATGGCAGGCCCGGCCGCCTCGGCCCGGCTGCTCGGCTGGATGCGCGCCAACACCGACCACGGCCTGGTGCCCGCGCTGATCGACCACGACCCGTTCGCCCCCGGCTTCCCCGAGCCGCTGCCCGGCCGCCTGCTGGTCGCCAACAAGACCGGCACGGACACCGGGGTACGGGCCGACGCGGGCGTCATCGTGGGCGCCCGCCGGGTGGCCTACGCGGTCGTCGCGCACTGGGACGTGGCGCTCGGGCCCAGCACCGAACGGGCCGCCGTGCACGCCATCCGGGACGTCGGCCGCGCCCTCGCGGCCTGGGCCCAGCGACCCGCCTGAACCGGCCGGCCTGAGCCGAACCGCCAGAGCCGGCCGGCCTGAGCCGACCCGCCTGAGCCAGCGGGTGGGCTCAACGGCCGGTCGGCTCCGAGCGGTTCGGCGTGTGTCCGCCCGCGGTGGAGTCCTCGGCCTCCTCGGCGACGACGGAGGTCGAGGCGTGCCGGTCGTGGGTCGTCGCCGCCGTCGCCGCGACGGACAGCAGGGCCGCGGCGGCGACCAGGAGTGCGGAGATCCGGCGGATCACGGGTTCCCCCTCGGTGGACGGGTGCTGGCGGGTGCAGCATCGCACAGCCGCGGCCCGCCGCACAGAGCCGGGAACCGTACAGCGCCGCGGGGGAGGTCAGGCGCCCCACCGCATGTCCAGCAGCGACCTGATCTCCCCGGCGGCAGAGCCGAGTTCGGCGAGGAAGGCGCGCAGCACCGGATTGCGGTTGGTGGGCCGGGTGGCCACCCCGATCCGGCGGTACAGCTGCGGATGGTCCAGCCGGCACACGTGCACCCCGGCGCTGTCGGCCAGGCCGAGCGCCGGGATCAGCGCGACGCCCATGCCGGCCCGTGCGAGGTTGATGGTCACCTGGTAGTGGTCGCTGCGGCAGCGCACCCGGGGGCGGAACCCCTCGGCGGCGCAGGCGCGTTCGAGCACCGGCTCGCCGGTGCTGCCGCCGTGGGTGCCGATCCAGCTCTCGCCCTCCAGCTCGGCCAGCCGCACCACCGAGCGCCGCCCGAGCCGGTGCCGCAGCGGCACCACGACCAGCTGCGGCTCGTCGAAGTACATCCGCACGTCCACCGCCGCCCGGCGGCACCACGGGTCCAGCGGGTGCTCGAAGACGACGGCCGCGTCCAGCCGGCCGGCCTCCAGGTCCGGGACCAGCTCGTGCGGTTGGCCCATGATGAGTTCCAGCTCCACCTGCGGGTGCCCGGCGGCGAAGGCGGCCAGTGCCCGGGGCAGCAGGTCCAGCCCGGCGGAGGCGAAGAAGCCGATCCGCAGCACGCCGGCCGCGGCCTGGGCGTGCGCCCGCAGGTCGTCCTGGGCGACGGCCATCAGATCGGCGATCGCCTGGGCGTGCTCGGCCAGCCGGACACCCGCGGGCGTCAGGCGCAGGGACTGCGGGGCCCGTTCCACCAGCGCGACACCCAGCTCCTGCTCCAGACGGGCGAGCTGGTGCGAGATGGCGGACGGGCTCAGGTGCAGGGCCTGTGCCGCGGCCACGATGGTGCCCCGGCGGGCGATCTCCAGGAGGACGTGCAGTCGGGCGCTGTTCAGCATCGGCCCAGGTTAGGCCGTGTGCGCCGGGAGGGCGGCCACCGGTTCCCCGGTCGGTCGCGCCGTCCCGTCGGCGGCGGTGTCCAGCCGGAGCAGGTCGTGCTCGGTCTCCCGGCGCACCACCACGCGGGCCTCGCCGTCGCGGACGAAGACCACGGCAGGCCGCGGCAGCTTGTTGTAGTTGGACGCCATGGCGTAGCCGTAGGCGCCGGTCACCGGGGTCGCCAGCAGGTCGCCGACCCGGAGGTCGACGGGGAGCGCGGCGTCGTCGATGATCACGTCGCCGCTCTCGCAGTGCTTGCCGACCAGCCGGGCGCGCCGCGGGCGGGGCGCCTCGGGGCAGCGCGGCAGGAAGGCCTCGTAGCGGGCGCCGTACAGGGCGGGGCGCAGGTTGTCGCTCATCCCGCCGTCCACGCTGACGTAGGTGCGCACGCCCTCGATCCGCTTGACGGTGCCGACCCGGTACAGGGTCAGCCCGGCCCGGGCGGCTATCGACCGGCCGGGCTCGACGCCCACCGGGCCGTTCCAGCCGGCGCCGCGCACCGCCGCGCGGACCCGCTCGGCCCAGTCCGCGAAGGAGGGGGCGCTCTGCCCGCCCAGGTACGCCACGCCCAGGCCGCCGCCGACGGTCAGCCGGCGCAGGCCGTGCTCCACCGCGAACCGGGCCACCGCGGCGGCGCCGTCGGCCAGCTCGGCCGGGTCCAGCACCTGGGACCCGACGTGGGCGTGGACGCCCTCCAGCCGTACGGCGGCGCAGGCCCCGGCCCGGCGCACCGCGGCCGCGGCGGCGCCGTCGGCCAGGCCGAAGCCGAACTTGGAGTCGTGGCCGCCGGTCCGGATGGCCTGGTGGGCGCCGGCCGCGACGCCGGGCGCCACCCGCAGCTGGATCCGGGCCGGGGGCAGGCCCTCCTCGTGGTGCAGCCGTTCGATCCGGTCCAGTTCGTCGAAGCTGTCCACCACGATGTGGCGCAGGCCGACGGTGAGCGCGGTGCGCAGCTCGGCCTCGTCCTTGTTGTTGCCGTGCAGCACGATCCGGTCCGGGTCGACCCCGGCGTACAGGGCGGTGCGCAGTTCGCCGCCGGAGGCGACGTCCAGCAGCAGGCCCTCCTCGGCGGCCAGGCGGGCCATCGCGGTGCACAGGAAGGCCTTGGAGGCGTAGGCGACGTTGCCCCGGCCGAAGGCGGCCACCGCCTCGCGGCAGCGGCGGCGCAGGTGCTCCTCGTCGTAGACGAACAGCGGCGTGCCGTACCGGCGGGCCGCCTCGTCCAGGAGCACCCCGCCGACGGACAGGCCCTCGGGGCGGAACTCGGCGGTGAGCGGCAGCAGGCCCGGGTCGACGGGCGACAGGGCTGGCGACACAGGGGACACGGCTTTCCTCCCGAGGAGCTGGTTGGCCCCGCCCATCCTCGGTCCTGCGGAGGGGGTGAGAAAGCGCATTCTTCCGGCCCTGAGCAGTACGGAAACCGATGCTCCGTCCCGCGGGCGGCCCCGTCCGCGGCCTTGCATCTAAGCTTGCATCTATGGTGCTACGGTGTGCTCCATGGCCGACACCCCGCCTCCCGCCCGCGTCCCGGTCCCCGCCCGAGTCCCGGCCGCGGACCGCGCGTACGAACTGACCAAGGACCTCATCCTCGGCGGCGGCCTCCCCGGCGGGACGCTGATCAGCGAGGGCGAGATCGCCGAGCGCACCTCGCTCAGCCGCACCCCGGTCCGGGAGGCCTTCCTGCGGCTCCAGGCCGAAGGACTGCTCCAGCTCTTCCCCAAGCGCGGAGCCGTCGTGGTGCCGGTCGGCCCCGGCGAGGCCGAGGACGTGCTGGAGCTGCGCGAGGCGCTGGAGAGCACCGCGGTACGCCGGATCACCCGCCGCGCCGAGCCGCTCGACGACCTGCTGCGGCAGCTGACCGACCTGATCGACCAGCAGCGCGAACCCGCCCGCCGGGCCGACCTCGGCGCCTTCGCCGACGCCGACGAGGCCTTCCACCGGGGCATCGTGACGGCCTCCGGCAACGCGCTCGCCGAGCGCTTCTACGAGACGCTGCGCGACCGCCAGCGGCGGATGGCCGTGCAGTTGCTCCAGGTGCGGCCGGAGCGGCGGCCGCAGCGGCTGGCCGCGCTGGTCGAGGAGCACACCGCGCTGGTCGAGCGCATCGCGGCCCGCGACGCCGCCGGCTTCACCGAGGCGCTGCGCGCCCACCTGGACGCGCACCGCTGAGCCACCGCACCGCCGAGCCACTCCTCCCTCTCTTCCCCCGCGCGGCGACGGCCGCGCACCCCGACGGACCGCCGGGACCACCATCCGACAAGGAGCAGCACCACCATGAGCACCACCCGGCCACCGTCCGCCGGTCCCGTCGCGCCCACCGGTCGGGGGAGGCCCTGGCTGGTCGCGGCCCTGGCCATGCTCTGCTGCGGCTGGGGCGGCAACCAGTTCACCCCGCTGCTGCTGATGTACCGCCACCTCGGCGGCTACTCCGAGGTCACCGTCGACGCCTTCCTGGGGGCCTACGTCCTCGGGCTGGTCCCCGGACTGCTGGTCGGCGGCGCGGCCTCGGACCGCTACGGGCGCCGTCCGCTGATGATCGGCGCGGTCGTCGCCTCGCTCGCCGCCAGCGGTGTGCTGTGCGGCGGCGTCACGGGCGAACTCCCCATCTACGCCGGGCGGTTCCTCACCGGCACAGCCGTCGGCATCGCGATGGCCGTCGGCACCAGCTGGGTCAAGGAGCTCTCCCAGGCCCCGCACGACCCGGCCGCCGACCAGGGCGCCGGCGCCCGCCGCGCCTCCCTCGCCCTCACCGTCGGCTTCGGCCTCGGCGCCGGCGTGGCCGGCGCGCTCGCCCAGTGGGGCCCCTGGCCGATGGTCACCCCGTACCTCGCCCACCTGCTGGTCACCCTGCCCGCGCTGTTCCTGCTCCCGAAGGCCGTCGAGACCCGGGCCCGCTCGGCCGCCGTCCGCAGCCTCTGGGCCGACCTCAAGGTCCCGGCGGCCGGGCACCGGCGCTTCCTGCGGGTGGTCCTGCCGATGGCCCCGTGGGTGTTTGGCTCGGCCGGCGTCGCGTACGCGGTGACCCCGCAGCTGGTCGGCGACCGGCTCGGCGACTGGTCGCTGGCCTACGCGACCCTGCTGACCGTCCTCACCCTCGGCACCGGCGCCCTGGTCCAGCCCCTCGCCAAGCGCCTGGACTCGCTGAACTCGGCGCGCGGCGTCGTCGTCTCCATGGTGCTGATGGCCTGCGGCATGGCCGTCTGCGCCGGCGACGCGGCGGTGCGCTCCCCGCTGCTCGGCCTCGGCGGGGCGGTCCTCCTCGGCGCCGCCTACGGCATCGGCGTCGTCTCCGGGCTGCTGGAGATCCAGCGCCTCGTCACCCCCGACGACCTGGCCGGCATCACCGGCGTCTACTACGCCCTCTGCTACTCCGGCTTCCTGCTGCCCGCCGTGCTCGCGGCGCTCTCCTCCCTGGCCTCCTACACCGTGATGCTCTCGGCGGTGACCGCCCTCGCCCTCGCCAGCCTCGCCGTGATCGCCTTCTCCTCCCGCCGCACCGCCCCCGCCCCGATCCCGGCGGAAGCCTCCCGCTGACCCCACCACCGCCGCCGCCCCCGCCCGTTCCAGGGCGGGGGCGCAGAACGCTCTGCGAACCGGAAACCCACGGACATGAGCGGTCAGGGCACGTCCAATTCCGGTCGGTCGGCCGGAGGGTGGCATGGTCTGAGGGAGAATCACGGAGGAAGGAGACACGTTGTGAGTACGGCACCCCATGTCCCTGGCGACTACAGCACCGTCAGCGACCCCGAGAAGGCGTTGAAGTATGCGATCCGGCACATCGCGGGCGACCGGACCGAGATCATCGAGGGAGTCATCACTCCTATGTCGCCGTCATGGGCGCACGAGTCCGCTGCCGAGTTCGTCCGTCGTCAGCTCGGGCCTCGGATGGACGAACTCGACCTGGTGTCCGGTTCCGGCAATCTCGATCTGCCCGGTAGCGAGAACTGGTACATCCCGGATCTGGCCATCGTGCCCGCCGAACTCGCGATGAAGACCGAGGGCGCGCTGCTGCCCGATCAGACCCTCCTGATCGTCGAGGTCAGTTCTCCGTCGAACGCGGAGACCGACCGCGTCGTCAAGCGCCGCCGCTACGGTCAGTACGGCGCCCCGTTCTACCTCCTCATCGACCGGCAGAACCGCAGCTGCACCCTGTACAGCGAGCCGACCCGTCTCGGCTACGCCGCAGAGAGCGGGCCGCACCCCTTCGGCACGCCCGTTCCCCTCCCGGCGCCCTTCGACCTGGAGCTCGACACCTCCCGGCTGTAGGGCTAGACCTTCGCGTCGTCCTTGGGGCGGGCGTGGGCGGGGAGGCCGTTGGTGAGGTCCTCGACCAGGAGGCGCCAGGCGATGGCGTCGGCGGCGGCGCGCAGTTGGGGGCTGCGGGGGCGGCCGGCGTCGGCGTCGAGGCGGGCGTTGAGCCAGTCGGACCAGGCGTGGGCGAGGGTGCGGACCTCGTGGGTGCCGGCCTCGGTGGGGGAGAGGGCGTCGCCCTCGCGCAGGAGGTAGCCCTCGGAGGCCATCCGGTCGAAGACCGGCTCCAGCACCTCGGGCGGCACCCGCTTGCGGGCGGCGATGAGGTCGAGCGAGGCGTGGCCGACGGCCCTGGTGTGGCCGGCCACCTCCATCAGCGCCCAGGCCCCGGCCAGGTCCACCCGGGCGCCGGCGCCGGCGACGATCGTCCGGACGGCGTCGAGGTCCACCCCGCGCACGATCCGGCAGACCGAGTACTCCAGGTGCGGGTCGGAGTCGGCGGTGGTCGGCTGGGCGAAGGCCTCGCCCATGTCGGTGGAGCCCGCCCGGGCGGTGTCGCGCAGCTGCACCTGTTTGAGGAAGAGCGCCACCACGAAGCCGACCACGGCCACCGGGATGGTCCACAGGTACACGGTGTGCAGGGCGTCGGAGTAGGCCTGGACGATCGGCGCGGCCTGGTCGGCGGGCAGCTGGTGCAGGCCCTGGGGGCTCTGCGCGGCCTGGCTGAGCACGGCCGGGTCGGCGCCGGTCAGCCGGGCGGCGGTGGCGATCCCCTCGGCGAGTTCGGTCTGCAGGCTGTTGGCGTAGATGGTGCCGAACACCGCGGTGCCGAAGGAGCTGCCGATGGTGCGGAAGAAGGTCACCCCGGAGGTGGCGGTGCCGAGGTCGGCGTAGTCGACGGTGTTCTGGACGGCGATGGTGAGCACCTGCATGCTCAGCCCGATGCCGACGCCGAGCACGAACATGTAGAGCGAGGCCAGTGCGGAGCCGGTGTCGGGCTCCAGCCGGGAGAGCAGGTAGAGGCCGAGCGCCATCACCGCCGTGCCGACGATCGGGAACACCCGGTACTTCCCGGTCTTGCTGACCGCGTTGCCGCTGGCGATCGAGGCGATCAGCAGACCGATCACCATCGGCAGCGTCCGCACGCCGGAGACGGTCGCCGAGTCGCCGTCCACGTACTGGAGGAAGGTGGGCAGGAAGGTCAGCGCGCCGAGCATGGCGAAGCCGACGATGAAGCTGAGCACCGAGCAGACCGTGAACACCGGGTTGCGGAACAGCCGCATCGGCAGCATCGGTTCGACGGCCCGGGTCTCCACCCAGCAGAACAGGCCGAGCGCCAGCGCGCCGCCGACGAACAGGCCGATGATCACCCCGGAGCTCCAGGCGTACTGGTTGCCGCCCCAACTGGTCGCCAGGATCAGCGCGCCGGCGCCGACCGCGACCAGCACGATGCCCAGGTAGTCGACGACCGGGCGGGTCGCCGAGCGGACCGAGGGGATGGTCCGGGCGGCCAGGAGGACCACCACGACCGCGATCGGCACGTTGACGTAGAACGCCCAGCGCCAGGACAGGTGGTCGGTGAACAGCCCGCCCAGCAGCGGCCCGATCACCGTGGCCACGCCGAACACCGCACCGATCGCGCCCTGGTACTTGCCGCGCTCGCGCAGCGGGATGACGTCCGCGATCAGCGCCATGGAGGTGACCATCAGGCCGCCCGCGCCAAAGCCCTGCACGGCGCGCCAGGTGATCAGCAGGGTCATGTCGGTGGCCAGCCCGCACAGGAACGAGCCGCCGACGAAGACGATTGCCGAGACCTGGAACAGCAGCTTGCGCCCGTACAGGTCGCCGAACTTGCCGGCCAGCACGGTGGCCACCGTCTCGGCCAGCAGGTAGGAGGTCACCACCCAGGACATGTGCGCGGCTCCGCCGAGGTCCGCGACGATGGTGGGCAGGGCGGTGCCGACGATGGTCTGGTCGAGGGCGGCCAGCAGCATGCCGAGCACGATGGTGGCGAAGACGACGTTCCGCTGCCGGACGTCCAGCACCGGAGGGGCGGAGGGCGGGGTCTCGGTGGCGACGGTCATGCCGTCAGCCTCCGGGGTGCGGACGGCGGTCGCGATCCGGTTCGGCCGTTCGGGTGAGGACGGGCGGCGACGGCCCGGGCGGCGCCCCGAGTGCCGGCCCGAGTGCCTGCCCGAGCGGGGGCGCGGGCGGTGGCCCGGGTGGCGGCCCCGGGAGGCCCGGGCGACGATGGGCCGAACGAAGCCGACCGACGACGGGCCAACGAAGCCGACCGACGACGGGCCGAACGAAGCCGACCGGCGATCATCCACCGACCCGGACGCCCCGGCCCCGGGAAGAGGCTCCCCATGAACGCCGACCCCCCGCGCAGCAGCGTGCACCCGCCCCGGCCCGGCGCCACCGCCGTGGGCGCCCGGGCCGCCACCCGGCGCTGGCGGGCGCTCACCGTCTGCCTGGTCGCCGGCTTCATGACCCTGCTGGACGTCAGCATCGTCAACGTCGCCCTGCCGACGGTACGGGCCGGGCTGCACATGTCCGACAGCGGCCTGCAGTGGGTGCTCAGCGGCTACGCGCTGGCCTTCGGCCTGGTGCTGGTGCCCGCCGGGCGGCTCGGCGACGCGCGCAGCCGACGGGCCGTCTTCCTCGCCGGGCTGGCGCTGTTCACCGTGGCCAGCGCGCTCGCCGGGGCGGCGCAGAGCCAGGAGTGGCTGGTGCTGGCCCGGCTGTTCCAGGGCGCGGCCGGCGGGGTGCTGGTGCCGCAGGTGTCCGGCTTCATCCAGGTGCTGTTCCAGGGCGCCGAGCGCGGCCGGGCCTTCGGCGCGCTCGGCGCCACCATCGGGCTGTCCACCGCGGTGGGGCCGCTGCTCGGCGGGCTGCTGATCCACCTGGTCGGCCCGCAGGACGGCTGGCGCTGGGTGTTCCTGGTCAACCTGCCGATCGGCGTCGCCCTGCTGCCGATCGCCCGCCGGCTGCTCCCGGCGCCCCCGCCCGCCGACCAGCGGGCCGGGCACCGGGACTTCGACCCGGTAGGCGTGCTGCTGCTCGGCGCCGGGACGGTCGCGCTGCTGCTGCCGTTCGTCCAGGCGCAGCAGTGGCACGGCTCGGCCCGCTGGCTGCTGCTGCCGCTGGCGGCGGTGCTGCTCGCGGCCTTCGCCGGCTGGGAACTGCACTACGGGCGGCGGCGCGAACCGCTGGTGAGCATGGCGCTGTTCGCGGTGCGGCCGTACGCGGCGGGCACGCTGCTGTCGCTGGTGTACTTCGCCGGGTTCACCGCGATCTTCTTCATTTTCACGCTCTACCTCCAGGCGGGCCTGCACTACTCGGCGCTGACGGCGGGCCTGGCGATCACGCCGTTCGCGGTCGGCTCGGGGGTGTCCGCGGCGGTGGGCGGGCGCCTGGTGAGCCGGCTGGGGCGGCGGCTGGTGGTGGCCGGACTGGTGCTGGTGCTGGCCGGGCTGCTGGCCTCGGCGCTGGCGGTGCAGCTGTGGTCGGGGCCCCGGGTGGGCTGGACGACGGCGCTGCCGCTGCTGGTCGCCGGGGTGGGCAGCGGGCTGGTGATCGCCCCGAACCAGACGCTGACCCTCCAGCAGGTGCCGGTGGCCCGGGCGGGCAGCGCGGGCGGGGTGATGCAGACCGCGCAGCGGGTCGGCTCGGCGGTGGGCATCGCCGTCGTCGGCTCGGTGTTCTTCGCCCACGCGGCCGGCCCCCGCCCGGACTGGGCGCTGGCCTTCCAGCTGGGCGTGACGGTGGCGGCCGGGCTGGTGCTGACGGCGCTGCTGGTGGCGGTCGCCGACATGGCCTCGGGCCGGGGCGGCTTCCGGGCTGCCGGGCCGCGAGTGGGGAACGGGCCGTGACGGGCGCCCGGAGGGACTTCCTGGCCGCCGCCGGTACGGCCGAGGAGCTCCTGCGCCGCCCGGAGGTGGCCGGGGCCTGGCAGCGGCCGAGCGCGCTGGCGCGGTGGAGCGTCGGCGGGCTCGCCGGGCACCTGGCCTACCAGGTCCTCTGCCTGCCGGAGCTGCTGGCCGCCGCCGTGCCGGCCGAGCCGGTGGTCGGCCTGCTGGAGCACTACGCCCGCTCGGCCTGGGTCGGTGCCGCGCTCGACGCGGACGTCAACGTGCGGATCCGGCAGGGCAGCGAGGCCTTCGCGGCCGACGGTCCGGCCGCGCTGCACCGTCGGCTGGCCGCCGTGCTGCCGGAGCTCGCGGGCACGCTCGCGGCGGCGGACGGCACCCGGCCGGTCCGGCTGCCGTTCTGGGGTCCGTGGTCGCTCACCCTGGACGACCTGCTGGCCACCCGGACGATGGAACTGGCCGTCCACGGCGACGACCTGGCGGTCAGCGTCGGAGTACCGGGCCCCGAACTCCCGCCGGAGGCCTTCGAGTCCGTCGTCGTCCTGCTGACCCGGCTGGCCGCCCGGCGGCACGGCCGGGCGGCGGTGCTGCGGGCGCTCAGCCGGGCCGAGCGGGCGCGGGGGAGCATCGCGGCGTTCTGAGCGCCCCCGCCCGGGGCCTTCCGGTGCGGGGCTCTTCGCTGCGCGCCTCTCCGCGGAGGGGCGCTTCGCTGCGGGCCTTCCGCTCGGGGTGCCCTTCCGGCCGTCAGTGGTCCCGGCGGTGGACCGCGGCCGCGGCGACCGCCACCGAGGCCAGCGACCACACGGCGAAGGTGACCCAGGCGCCCGTGACGGTGGCCGGGTACTCGGACGGGCGCATTCCCGCCAGGGTGGTCCGGGCCAGCCGCTGCCAGGCGGGCATCGGCAGGGCGTGCAGCAGGTCGGCGCTCCAACGGTAGCGCTCGGTGACCAGCGAGGGGAGGAAGAACAGCACCACGACGGTGCCCACCACGGCGCCCGCGCTGTGCCGGATCAGGGTGCCGAGGCCGAGCCCGACCAGGGCGCAGACCGGGCCGAACAGCACCGCCGCCGTGACGTACCGCAGCGCGGCCGGGTCGGTGACGGACTGTCCGAAGCCGGTCCCGGCGAGGATCGCCTGACTCCCGCCGAAGGAGACGCCGACGGTGAGCACCCCGTAGCCGAACAGCACGGCGGCCAGCACGCAGGCCTTGGCGAGGATCACCGCCCGGCGGTCGGGCACGGCCGCCAGGGTGGTGCGGATCAGCCCGGTCGCGTACTCGCCCGCGATGACGATCGCCCCGAGGCCGCCCGCGACCAGCAGCAGGATGTCGGCGGAGGCGAGGTTGAAGGCGTCGTTCAGCGCGGTCTGCGCCATGACCGCCGGATCGCCCTCGCCCGGCGTCCAGTGGTCGCGGGTGTACACCGCGGACTTGAGGTTGGCGGCGATGCTCGCCAGGGCGCCGAGGCCGAGTACCCAGGGGATCGAGCGCAGTGACCAGAGCTTGATCCACTCGGCGGCCAGCAGGTCGCCGAAGCGGGCGCGCGGCTCGGTGGCGGTGCGGCCGGGCTCGGTGGCGGTGCCGGTGGGCTCGGCGGCGGTGCGGGTGGGCAGGGTGCTCATCGGGGCTCTCCGGCGAGGTATTCGACGCTGTCGGCGGTCAGGTCCATGAACGCCTCCTCCAGGGAGGCGCCCCGGGTGGTCAGGGCTTGCAGCAACAGGCGTTGTTCCAGGGCGAGTTCACCGATCCGGGTGGCGTCCAGGCCGGTCACCGCGAGGGTGCCGTCCGGGCCGGGCCGCACGGCCGCGCCCGCCGCCGTCAACACGGCCGCCAGCCGGTCGGGTTCGGCGGACCGGACGGTGACGGCGGCCCGGCCGGTCCGGGCGGCGAACCCGGTGAGGCTCTCGTCGGCGAGCAGCCGGCCGCGTCCGATCACCACCAGGTGGTCGGCGGTGTGCTCCATCTCGGCCATCATGTGGCTGGAGACGAAGACCGTGCGGCCCTCGTCCGCGAGCCGCCGGAACAGCCCGCGCACCCAGAGCACGCCCTCCGGGTCCAGCCCGTTCAGCGGCTCGTCGAACAGCAGCACCGGCGGGTCGCCGAGCAGCGCGCCGGCGATGCCCAGACGCTGCTTCATGCCCAGCGAGTAGCCGCCGATCCGCCGCCCGGCCGCCGCGGCGAGCCCGACCTCCTCCAGCACCTGCTCGACCCGCGCGGCCGGGATCGCGTTGGCGCGGGCCAGCGCCCGCAGGTGGGCCCGGCCGGTGCGCCCGCCGTGCGCGTCGCCCGCGTCGAGCAGCGCACCGGCGTGCCGCAGGCCGCGCGGCCTGCCGCGGAACGGGCGGCCGTCGACGGTGACGGTGCCGGAGCTGGGGTCGCCCAGGCCGAGGACCAGTCGCAGGGTGGTGGACTTCCCGGCGCCGTTGGGGCCGAGGAAGCCGGTGACCAGGCCCGGCCGGACGGTGAAGGAGAGGCGGTCGACGGCGGTGCGGACGTGCCGGCCGCGGCCGTAGCGCTTCGTCAGTTCGGTAACTTCGATCATGGGGTCCACGGTGCCCGGGGGAACCGGCCGGGCGCATCGGACCGGCGTCGACACCGCAGGTCACCCGCGGTCGTACAACCAGGGCTGGATGACGGCGGGCGGCGGCCGTCGCTACGATCTCGAACCATGTCCACGACCCCCTCCCCGCCGCTGTTCCGGCGCGTCCCGCCCGAGGTCTGGGTCGCTCTCGCCTGGTGCGCGGCCGCCGGCTACCCCGCCGTACGGCTCGGCGGCGCCGCCGCGCAGCACCCCGGCGCCGCCGCGCACGGCGGCTGGGCGTTCACCCTGGCCGACACGCTGCTCGCCTTCACGGGCGCGGCGCTGGTGCGGCGGCTGCCGGTGCTCTCGGTCGCCCTGCTGCTGGTCGCCGCGTTCACCGAGACCGACGGCTGGGCCGGCGGCGCCCAGGTGCCGCCCGGTGCGCTGCTGGCCGTGGACACCGCGCTCTGCCTGATCACCGCCGACCGGCCCCGGCGCAGCTCCCGGGCCGCGTTCGCGCTGGTCATGGTCTTCCTGGTGCTGCACATCGGCCTGGTGCGCGGCAGCACGGTGGGCATCTTCACCGGCACCCACATCGGCTCGGCCGACGGCGCCGCGCTGCTCGCGCTGGTCGCCTGGCTGGTCGGCCGTTCGGTGCGGCAGAACCGGGAGCACGCCGAGGCGCTCAGCGCCCGGGCGGCCGAGGAGGCGGTCACCGCCGAACGGCTGCGGATCGCCCGCGAGATGCACGACACCGTCGCGCACAGCCTCGGCATCGTCGCCCTCCAGGCCGGGGCGGCCCGCCGGGTGATCGACCGTCGGCCGGAGCGGGCCGCGCAGGCGCTGGGCGAGATCGAGGCCGCCGGGCGGGAGACCCTGGCCGCGCTGCGCCGGATGCTGGTCGCGCTGCGCCGGGCCGACGGCGAGGCCTCGGCGACGCTGTCGCAGGGCCTGGCTGACCTCGACCGGCTGGCCGGGGCGACCACGGCGGCGGGGGTGCGGGTGGAGGTCCGGCGGCACGGCGAGCCGGGGCCGCTGCCGCCGGAGGTCGACCTGGCGGCCTTCCGGATCGTCCAGGAATCGGTCACCAACGTGGTGCGGCACGCGGACGTGGGCGCCTGCGTGGTGACGGTGGACCACCGAACGGCGGGGGAGCTGTCCGTCGAGGTCACCGACCGGGGGCGGGGCCGGGGCCGGGCACCCGGGGCCGGGTTCGGGCTGGCCGGGCTGCGGGAGCGGGCCGTCCTGCTGCGCGGGGAGTTCGAGGCCGGGCCGCTGCCCGGCGGCGGCTTCCGGGTGGCGGCCCGGCTGCCGGTGCCGGTGCCGGTGCCGGTCTCCGGGCCGGTCCCGGTCGAGGGGGCGGGCGCGTGATCCGGGTGGTGCTGGTGGACGACCAGCCGTTGGTGCGCGCCGCGCTGGAGATGGTGATCGCGGAGACGGACGACGTCGAGGTGGTGGGTGAGGCGGGTACCGGGGCGGAGGCCGTCCGGCTGGCCGCCGAACTGCGGCCGGACGTCGTGGTGATGGACATCCGGATGCCGGGCATGGACGGCATCGAGGCCACCCGGCTGGTGACCGCCGACGGCGGACCGACCCGGGTGGTGGTGCTCACCACCTTCGACGAGGACGAGCACGTGTACGCGGCGCTGCACGCGGGGGCGTCCGGCTTCCTGGTTAAGGACATGGCGCTGGACGACATCCTCGGCGCGGTGCGGGTGGTCGCCGCCGGGGACGCGCTGATCGCGCCGGGCGTCACCCGGCGGCTGATCGGGGCGTTCGTCGCCGGCCGCCCGCAGTGGCCCGGGGGCGGTGGGCACGCCCCTGCCGCCGCCGCTGCGGTGGCGGCCGAGCGGCGGCTGGCGGCGATCACCGGGCGCGAGCGGGAGATCCTCACCCTGGTCGGCCGGGGTCTGTCCAACACCGAGATCGCCGCCGAACTGGTGCTCAGCATCGCGACCGTCAAGACCTACATGACACGGCTGCTGGCCAAGCTCGACGCCCGGGACCGGGTGCAGCTGGTCATCCTGGCCTACGAGGCGGGCCTGGTCTCCGTGTCCGCCTGAACGGGCCTGCTGGAACGGGCCTGCCTTTGACGGGCTTGCTGGAACGGGCCCGGCCGGCCGGGCCCGTCGCAGAAACGATTCAGCACTCGATCACGAGGAGTCGGAGCTCAGCGCTTGACCGCCACGCCCGCGTACATCGCGATGTCCCGGTCGCGGACGGGCGGGGCGTCGGCGTCCGGCCGCCAGTGGTGCACCAGCGTGACGCCCGGGTCGAGCAGCTCGTAGCCCTCGAAGAACGCCTCGGCCTCGGCCTTGTCGCGGATCTGGAGCGGGATGCCGCGCGCGTTGTACTCGCGGCCGACGCCACCCACGCCCACCGGGTCGGTGTCACCCGTGAAGACCGTCAGGGCGAGGAAGCTGCCGGGGGCCAGGGCGTCCATGAAGCGGCGCACGATGCCCTGCGGGTCGTCCTCGTCCAGCACGAAGTGGACGATCGCGATCAGCGACAGCGCCACCGGCTGCGAGAAGTCGAGCACCTCGCGCAGCCGGGGGTTGTTGATGATCGACTCCGGGTCGCGGAAGTCGGCGTCCACGTAACAGGTGCGGCCCTCGGGCGTGCTGTCCATCAGGGCCCGTGCGTGGGTCAGCACGATCGGGTCGTTGTCCACGTACCCGACCCGGGCCCCGGGCGCGATCGCCTGGGCGATCTCGTGCAGGTTCGGCGAGGTCGGGATGCCGGTGCCGATGTCGAGGAACTGCCGCACGCCGTACTGCTCGGCGAGTCGGCGCACCGAGCGCTGCATGAAGTCGCGGGTGGTGCGCATCGAGATCGGCAGCGACGGCCAGGCCTGCACCGAGGCGTGCGCCGCGACCCGGTCCGCCTCGAAGTTGGTCTTGCCGCCGATGAGGTAGTCGTAGACCCGGGCGGAGTGCGGAACGTCCATCCGCAGGTCCACCGATGGGTAATCCTCGTGCGGACCGCGCTCCGCCCGGATCTCGTTCGCCATGCTCGTTCTCCCGCTGCTGGGCGTCCGTCAGTGACCGCCGAGGTGGCGGCCCATGGTGCGCATGGTAACGGTCGACCGGTGCGGCGGAATGACGGGCCCTCAGGCCCGCGCCACCGGGTGCCTCAGGCCCGTGCCTCCAGGTGCCTCAGGCCCGCGCCTCCGGGTGCTTCGGGTCGAGCGCTTCGGCGCCCGGCTGACGGGGGACGGCGGCGGACCCGGCGTCGCCCCGGCCGTGCGCCGCCAGTTCGAGTGCGGCGCCTATCCACGCGATGCCGAAGGCCCATGTCGCCAGCCACTCGCACAGGTACAGCGGCCGCACCGACCAGCCCGAGCCGAGGCCCGTCACCCCGGCCAGGACGGAGAGCGCCAGGGCGACCAGGATCACCACCCCGGCCACCAGGTAGGCCGTGCTCACCCGGGCCGGCTGGGTGGAGCGGGGATTGCGGAAGGAGTGGAGGCAGAACAGTGCCAGCATGACGAACAGCAGGCCGGCGAAGACCAGGTGGAACACTCCGACGGTGCGCTGGACGCCGGAGGCGCCCGCCGGGGCCGTCGGGCACAGCGCGACCCCGACCGCGAAGAACCCGGCGGCCGTGCTCCAGCGGTCGTCCCGGCGGTCGAAGCGGTAG
Organism: Kitasatospora sp. NPDC058048; assembly: GCF_042885555.1. NCBI lineage: Bacteria > Bacillati > Actinomycetota > Actinomycetes > Kitasatosporales > Streptomycetaceae > Kitasatospora > Kitasatospora sp. NPDC058048. The sequence continues at coordinate 89,456 of NZ_JBHVRT010000029.1, forward strand.
CAGATCAGGAACACCCCGAGGGCGCACAGTCCGCCGACGAAGAGGTTCCGGGTGTCGGTGTAGTAGGCGGCGCTCATCGAGCCCGGCCAGAAGTCGTCGGTGCCGCGCCCCGTCACCTCGGCGGCCAGCCAGTTGCCGAACGGTAGGGCCGGCGGCAGCAGGACGCCGATCAGGCCGATGCCGAGGCGAAGGATCGCGATGGTTCGAACGTCCTGGATGCTCCGCCGGACACCGGGGGAGTTCTGCGTGCGCGAGTCGTGCGTCACGGACGCCTCCTTGCCTTTCCACGGGCTCCACGGCCCGCTGTTCCTCCGGTCGCGGGGGACGGGGTGGGGCGGCGTCGGACGGGCGCCGCCACACACCTGAGCGACCGTCACCTTGTGTACCCGCATCGGCGTTCGAAGCACCACCGATTTGAGCGGTTTACGCCCTCAATGACCGTCCGGAGAACCTCGGGTCACCATTCACCACGGCCGCGACGGCTCCACCGGTTCAACTCCTTCGTGGAGAGCCGGGAAGGCGGCTGCCACCAGCCCAATCGTCACTGACCGAGCGGGAATTGATTTATGCGATTCCCTTCCGATCGGCGATCGGATCTGACAACATCGTCCGCTGTCCGGTCGCCGGAGCCCCGCGCACCGGTGACCCGTGCGCCGCCGTGCGCCGTGTCCACCCCGGCCGATCGGCGGCCGCCGTCCCGCTGCGCCTCGTGGAGGAACCGTGACCACCAAGGCCGACCCCGCCGGGACCGCCCTCCGCCCGGCCCGCTGGGTCCGTACCCGGCTGCGCGCCAGCCCCTCGGCGGCCCTGCTGACGGCCGCCCTAGCCTTCGTCACCGTCCTGCTGGCCGTGGCCGTCCCCCGCGTCACGGACCGGAACGCGGACGCGGCGCTGCGGGACTTCGTGCGCCAGAAGGGCATCCACGCGACCAGCCTGCACTACGCCTCCAAGGCCCGCCCGACCGACACCGCCGCCGCCCTCGACGCCGTCGACCGGGACATCGTGGCGCGCGTCGGTGCGACGGTGGCGCTGGCACCGGACCGCCTGGCCCACGGCACCAGGACCGAGACCAACCCGGTGTACAACCCGGGCTACCACCGGGTGAGCCAGGACATCCCGCCCAGGATCCTGCTGATCCGGCTGCAGGGCCTCGCCGACCGGGTCACTCTGACCGAGGGCAGCTGGCCCGGCCCCGCCGCGGCCGGCGACCCGGTGCCGACGGTGGTGAGCCGGGCGGCCGCCGAGGCGATCGGCATCAAGGTCGGAGACGTCCTCGACAACGGCAGCAGCGGCCCCGACCGCCGGCGGACCACCGTGGTGACCGGCATCTACCGGCAGAACGACCCGTCGGACCCGTTCTGGGTCGGCATCGGCTGCCCGAACCGCCCCTGCCTGGGGCTCGACCCGGAGCACGGCAACTGGCAGGAGCTCACCGGCTTCGTCGACGACGGCAGCGTGGGCGCGCTGACCGCCTGGAGCCCGTCCGTCCAGAACTTCTGGCGGGTCTCCGTCGACCCCGCCCCGCTGCGCGCCGACCGGCTGGAACGGACCCGCGCCGCCGTCGCGCCCCTCCTGGCCGGGCCGGAGGCCGACGCCCTGGTCACCGCGACCGGGCGCGCCGACCTGCGGGTCGTCTCGACGCTGCCCGTGGTCCTCACCTGGGCGGCCGAGCGCTACCGGGCCGCGATGGCGCTGGGCGCGGTCGGCCCGGCCGGCGTCGCGGGCGTCGCTGCCGTGGTGCTCTGCCTGGCCGCCGCGCTCGGCACCGACCGGCGGGCCGCCGAACTGCGGCTGCTCCGGGCCCGTGGCTGCTCGCGCGGCGGGGTGCTGCTGCGGCTGCTCGGCGAGAGCGCGGTGACGGTCCTGCCCGCCGCAGCACTCGGAGCGGTGCTCGCCCTGGTGCTGCTGCCCACCCCCCGGTGGGGCTTCGCGGTGGCGGCCGGCCTGGTCGCCACGCTGTTCGCCCTGCTCGCCTTCCCGGTGCGCGCCGCCCTGCTCCGGACGCACGCCCGGCGGACCGGGCCGTGGCGCCGGCTGATCGGCGAAGGCGCGCTGCTGGCCGTCACCGCGGTGGCGGTGGCCGAGGTCCGCCGGCGCGGCGTCGGCCACCCCGACCGGGGAGCGGATCCGCTGCTGGTGGCCGCACCGCTGCTGCTCGCCGTCGCCGGCGGGCTGCTGCTGGCACGGATCGAGCCCGTGGTGATCGGCCGACTGGCCGCCCTGGCCCGCCGGGGCCGCGGCCTGATCGGCTTCCTCGGCCTCTCCCGGGCCTCCCGCGACCACTCCGGCCGGCGCCGGCCCTCCGCGCTGCCGCTGCTCGCCCTGCTGATCGCCGTCACCGCGACCGGCTTCGGCGCCACCCTGCTCGACGCGGTGGACCGCGGCAGGCTGAGCGCCGCGCGCCTCGCGACCGGCGGCGACGTCGCCGTCTCCGTCCCGGGCTACGCGACCCTGCCGGAACCGTTCCTCAAGGCCGCGGGCGACCTTCCGCAGGTCCGGGGCGCGACGGCGGTCCGGGTGGACCCCCGGGCGCTGTTCGTCGGCGCCGACGCGAACAACTACACCAAGGTGACCCTGGTGGTCGCCGAGCCGACCGCGTACGCCGAGATCGCCCGCACCCTCGGGGCCGGCGAGTTCGACCCGGCGAAGCTCGCCGGCACCCCCGGCGGCCCGGACACCCCGGTGCCCGCGCTGTTCAGCCGCGACCTGGCCGCGCGACTGGGCGCCGGCGCGCCGACGGTGCACCTGTCCACCGCGAGCGAGCTGCGCACCACCGTCGCCGGGATCGTCACCGCGACCCCGGCGCTGCCGGAGCCGGCCCTGCCCTTCGTCGTGGTGCCCAGCGGTCCGGCGGTGGAACGCCTGCCGGAGCTCGGCCGGTGGACCGGGTGGCTGGCCGTGGGCGACGGCCTCGACCCCGGGCGGATCAGGTCGCTCCTCCTGGAACGCGGCCTGGTCGAGGCGACCGGCCTCGCCAAGCTCATCTCGGAGAACGCCGCGGCGGACGGCAAGGGCGACCACGGGCTGCCGCCCGCCTACGCGGTGGGCAGCAGCCGCGAGTACGCCGCGCAGCTCGCCGACGACCCGCTGCAGCAGGCCGCCGGGCGGCTGTTCTGGTACGCGGCGCCCGCCAGTGCCGGATTCGCCGTCCTCGCGGTCCTGCTGACGCTGCTGCGCGCCGCGCCCGACCGGACGGCGGTGCTCGCCCGGCTGCGCACCATGGGCCTGCGGCCCCGTCAGGGGCTGGCGCTGATCGTCGCCGAGGCACTGCCGCGGACGTTGGCGGCGGCCGTCGGCGGTGCGGTGGTCGCGGCGGTGGCCGCCGTCCTGCTCGGGCCGGCCTTCGACCTCTCCACCCTGATCGGCGCCAGGGCCGGCGACGGCCTGGGCCCGGCGGTGCTGCCGGTGCTGCTGCCCACGGCGGGACTGGCGCTCGTGGCCTGCCTCGGGGTGGTGCTGGAGACGCTGGTCGCGGGACGGCGGCAGATCGCCACCGAACTGCGCGCGGGGGAGTCCTGACGGCGGTGCGAGCGGTGCGAGCCGTGCAAGCGGTGCGAGCCGTGCAGGCCGTGCGAGCGGTGCGAGCAGTGGAAGCGGTGGGGCGGTCCGGCCGTGGTGGCCGAACCGCCCCTTCGCCTCCGCCGAACCGGTTCAGCCGGCCGGCTGCCCGGCGCGCGCGATCAGCGCGTTGAGCAGGGCCGCCCCGCGCTCGGCGTCGTCGACGCTGACCGCGAAGTCCGAGCCCTGACGGGTGCGGACCACCAGGCAGACGCCCCCGCGCAGCATCACGGTGGTGCCGAGCCGGTTCATCCGGTAGCCCCAGCCGCCCGCCTGCGCGGCGGTGCGCTGCTCGGCGCGGGCGGATTCGAGCTCGGCGGGGGACCAGTGGCGCACGGGCCGGCCGAACGGGCCGAATCCGACGGTCAGGCCGCCGGCGGTCACCCGCGCCCGCACCGAGGAGCAGGCGAGGCACGCGAGGGAGACGACGGCGAACGGCACCACCAGCGCCCAGTCCAGCTCGGCGACCCCGCTCGCGGCGGCCAGCACTCCCGCCACCGTCACCAGCGCGAACACCGCGGCGGCCAGCTGCAGCCACGGGTTGGCGGCCCGGGAGAGCCAGACGAACCGCTCGCCCGCGGGCATCTCCAGCGGATCCGCCCCGGCCGCCGGGAGCCGCTCGGGCCGGCCGCCGAAGCGGCGGCCGGCCAGCAGGGCCAGCAGCCCGGCGAGGCCGGTGGCCAGCAGGATCAGGACCACCTCGACGCCCATCGGTGCGGCGTCCTGCCAGCGGGCGCGGTCGAGGTTGGCGTGCACGATCGAGGTCTGCGCCCCCGTCAGCAGCACCCCGCCGGCCGCCAGCGTGGCCGCCGCCGCCCCGGGCGACCGGTCGGCCCAGTACCGCCGCACGGCCACCGAGGTGAGCACCAGGACCGCCCAGAACGCGGCCGGGAACAGCGCGGCCGCCGTCAGCGACATCGAGCCGTTCGGCTCCCGCCCGCCCCAGTGGGTGGCCAGCGGGTCCGGCAGCCGGTGGCGCGCCACCAGCGGCAGGGCGATCAGCAGCGCCAGCACGCCGACGGACCAGGCCGTCGCGGCCCAGAGGGCACCGCGAGCCGCCGGTCGCTCCGCCGTGGTCGCTTCCTTCGTTGTGCCGTCGTCCGTCACGACATCCCCCTGATCATGTCCACGAGATCGTTCCTGCTGTAGCCGAACCGGGCCGCGTCCTCGACCAACTGCCGTACGCGGTCCACCAGTTCGGAGCGGGTGTCGGCGCCGGTCGCGATCGTGATGCCGCGGCCCCGGCGGAACTCCAGCACCCCCTCGTCGCGCAGCGTCCGCAGTCCGCGCAGGACGGTGTTGGTGTTCACCCCCAGCGCCCGGGAGAGCTCCCGGGCCGGGGGCAGTTTGTCCCCGGGGGCGCACTCGCCCTCGGCGACGGCCCGTCTGATCGCGCCGGCGACCTGTTCGTGCAGCGGTCGGGTGTCCCCGATGTCCAGCTTCAGCAACATAGTGCTACTGACGATAGCACCATCCATGTCTTGTGCCACCGCCCCGAGGCCACTGCCACTGCCACTGCCACTGCCCTCGGGGCGGTGCTCCCCGCTGCCCCGGCGGCTACCTCCGCTCGTCCTCGATCAGGCCGAACTCCTGCAACAGCTCGCCGACCTCGGTGGCCTCCAGCCGCCGCAGCAGCCGCTTGCGCAGGAACTCCGGCCCGGGCAGGTCGAGTTCGGCGCCGTCGCGGAGCCGGGTGGTGGCGGCGAGCAGCTTGCGCACGTCGTAGGTGGAGTTGAACACCTCGGGCACGCCGCGCTCGACGTCGAGCAGCCGGTAGACGGCCTCCATGCCGGTGCGCACCGAGTACTCGGTGGTGAAGACGCAGTCCCGGGTGGTCTCCGCGAACTGGCCGATGAAGGCGAAGTTGACGGCGCCCTCGGGCACCACGTCCGGCCGGTCGCCCGCGTGCCGGGGCAGGAAGAACGACGTCACGTACGGCATCATCACCGGCACGCAGCGGGCGGCGTTCGCGGCCAGGTCGGGGATCTCGCCGACCGGCACGCCCAGGTGGTACAGCCACTCCTGGGTGATCTCCTCGCCGGTGCACGCCTGCATGGGCTTGCGCACGAAGTCGCCCGGGCGGTCGACGAACAGCGAGTAGACCCAGACCACGATCCGGTCGGCGGGCTGCTGCTTGAAGTGCGGCTGGCGGTTGACCGTCCAGCTCAGCAGCCAGGAGGAGTCCCGGGCGGTCACGATGCCGCCGGTGACCACGCCGCCGCTGAACGGGTCGCGCCTGGCGACCTTCTGGATGTAGTGCGGGATGCGCGGGTCCAGGGTGGTGACGGTCGCCGACTCCCACTTGCTCTCGGCGATGCTGCCGCAGAACACCTCGGGGCGGCCGAAGGCCGGGTCCTTGGCGGCGATCCGGCGCCACAGGTCCCAGGCCGGGGCCGGGCCCTCGTCCAGCCGGGCCGGGGTGTACTGGTCGCCGTCGTCGGAGTTCTCGGTGAGCGAGCCGATGGTGGTGAACACCAGGTCGTCCGGGCCGAGGTCCACCCCGCCCTCCCGGCCGGCCTCCCGCCAGTGGATCCGGGTGGCCTGCTTGCGGCCGGGGGCGTCCCGGGTGGCGGGGGAGATGTCGAAGTCGATGTCGGTGACCTCGACCTCGTACCGGAACCGGACGCCCTGGTCCATCAGCCAGTGGGTCAGCGGCAGGACCATCGACTCGTACTGGTTGTACTTGGTGAACTTCAGCGCGGACAGGTCCGGCAGGCCGCCGATGTGGTGGATGAAGCGGTGCAGGTAGAGCTTCATCTCCAGGGCACCGTGCCACTCCTCGAAGGCGAACATGGTCCGCCAGTACAGCCAGAAGTTGCTGTCCAGGAAGTGCCGGGAGAAGACCTCGTCGATCCGCTTGCCCTCCAGCTCCTCGCGGGTCGCGAGGAAGACCCGGACCAGGTCCTTCTGGGCCTTGTCGTCGAGTGCGAACAGGCCGTCGGTGCGGGCGTCCTGGCCGCGGCGCTCGGTGACCCGCTGGAGGGAGAGGTTCGGGTCGTCCTTGTTGAGCCAGTAGAACTCGTCCAGCACGGACGCGCCCTCGATCTCCAGCGAGGGCACCGAGCGGAAGAGGTCCCACAGGCACTCCATGTGGTCCTCCAGCTCGCGCCCGCCGCGGACCACGAAGCCCTTCTCGGGCACCTCGATCCCGTCCAGCGCGCCGCCGGCCAGCTTGAGCCGCTCCAGGATCGTGATCCGCTCGCCGGGTACCTGCCCGTCCCGGACCAGGAAGGCCGCCCCGGCCAGCGCCGCGAGCCCCGACCCCACGAACCACGCCCGCTTGCGCTCGGCCCCCTCGGGCTTCCTCGGCCGGGCGAACGCCTCGTAGTTGCCGCTGCTGTAGTACAAGACCGTGCTCCCTGGAACGTTCGGCATCGAACCGCCCGTCGGGCATGCCGCATCCCGGCGGGCCGTCTCCATCCACCCATCCGGCGGTGCTCCTCGCCTGTTGAGTAGGCCGAACGGGTGAGGCCCGGACGGCCCGGACGGTCCGGACGCCCGGCGGGCCGCGTATGGAGCGCGTTGGGAACACCGGCCGGAACGTCAGGAAGCCGTCAAGGAGAGCAGGTCAGCCCCTGTAGCGGCGGTTGGGTGGAGGACGACGGCGAACACGACCACACGAGGACGGATCATGCACGGCAACGGGAGTTCGAAGGCCGCCCCCAGGGTGGTGGTCGGGGTCAGCGGGTCGCTGGGAAGCCTGGCCGCCCTGCACCGCGGCGTCGCCGAGGCCCGCGACCGCGGCGCCGTCCTGGTGCCGGTGCTCGCCTGGGAGCCGCCCGGCGGCGAACACGGCTACCGGCGCTCGCCCTGCCCGCCGCTGCTCGCCGCCGTCCGGGAGGCCGCCGAACGGCGGCTGCGGGATGCCCTCGACGAGGCCTTCGGCGGCGCCGACCCCGGCGTGCCGCTGAGCCCGGTCGTGGTCCGCGGCGAGACCGGACCGGCCCTGCTGCACATCGCCGACCGGCCGGACGACCTGCTGGTCCTCGGGCGCAGCGGCGGCCCGCTGCACCGCCGGCTGCGGCGATCGGTGCCCGGCCACTGCGCCCGGCGGGCGGGCTGCCCGGTGCTGACCGTCCCGGTGCCCGAGCTGCTGCACGACCTGGAGGCCCTGCACCGGCGCACCCGGTGGCACCTGCCGGTCGCCACCGAGCGCGAACTCGCCTCGATGCGGCGGTAGTCCGCGGTGCGGATGTACTCGGCCCGGCCCGGCGGGCGGCGCTGCCGCCCGGTGCTCGACCGGTTCCCGGACGGCACCTCCGGCGCCGTCGCGCTGCTCGCCGGCGGCGCTCTGGCGCTCGCCCTCGGCGCCGTCGGTGAACTGCACGCCGGCCCGCTGCCGTACCTCGCCCACCTGGTGCTGTGTGCTCTGGTCGGCCGCCGCTCCCGGCCGGTGGACGCACCGCTGATCGGCCTGGCCGCCTGGCTCTGCCACAACGCCTTTTCCGAACACCGCCACGGCGAACTCGGTTGGGCGGGCCCCGGGCCGGAGGTCGGGCACTACGCGCTGTTCACCGCCGCCGCGCTGCTGGCGGCCCTGCCCGCGGCCCTCCCGCGCCGCACCGTACGGGTGTTCCCGCCGCGCCCCGACGGCCCGCGCTGAGGCGCCGCCCATGGACGGTCCGCCCGTTCGGACGGACCGTTGCGGGGCGCGCGCCTACAGGGTGAGCAGGGTGCGGTGGGCCAGGGTGGTGTCCCGCAGGGGCCTGAGGGCGAGCCGGACCAGGGTCAGGGCATTGTCGTCCCCGGCGATCCGATTGGCGCTCAACTCGCCGCAGGACAGGCACTGGTGGATGATCATCCACTCGCCGTCGGCGCGGACCGACAGGCTCAGCGCGGTCATCCGGCCGCCGCAGTCGGCCGCCCGGTCACCCGGTGTCCGGCCGTCGACATGACGGCTGGCCAGGCAGTTCGGGCAGTGGTTGCGGTGGGCGCTGCCGGGGGCGTCCACCGGGACGTCCAACCGGCAGCCCACGCAGCGGAAGGAGCGCGCCCGGTGGCCGCCCCGTCCGTGCAGGACGTCCTTGTACCGTTGCGGGCGGCGTTCCCGCCGGCCCCGGCCGCCGGTGTTCCTGTGTCGTGGCACGGTTCGGTGCTCCCCTCTTCTCCGCGCGGTTCAGAGGGTGCCGAACGCTTCGAGCGGGAACGGCGGTTGGGCGAGCGGCCGGACGGCCATCCGCATCAGGACGAGCTGGTTGTCGTCCGTGCGGACGGGCGTGGACGTCAGCTCGTCGCAGCGCACGCACCGGTGGACGACCGTCCAGTCACCGGTGCGCAGCACGGCGATGGCGATCGGCGACATCCGGCCCAGGCACTCACTGGGGCCGCCCTCGACGTGGTCGAGGACGTGCCGTGAATGCAGGCAGGACGGGCAGTGGTTGCGCCGCGTGCCGTCGGCGGCACAGGTGGAGACGGTCAGACCGCACCAGGTGCAGGCGAAGGTGGAGGTCTTCAGGACGGGGGGCGTGCTGGAGGTGCTGGACACCCGGGGTGCTCCTTGCTGAGGGGTTCTGCGATGGCAGCAAGAGCAGGCCGAGTGGCCTCGACGGTTCGTCGGGCGGTGGTCGTCAGCCGGCGTGGCGAGGCGCACTCGGCGCGAGGCGGGACATCAAGACACCCTCTCCGGTCGGGCGGTGGCCCGGGTCGATCGGTACGGAACGGCGTCAGCGTAACCACACCGGTCGCACGGGCGCCAACGGATTTCCGTGCCAACGGATTTCCGTGCCACCGACCCTCGCCGCCACGACGGGGATAAGGGCGCGCACGATGTCCGTATGCAGATGACCAACGTGCCGCGGCCGGCGGCCCCCGACGACGCTTCGGCCATCAGCCGATTACTGGCCCTGGCCTTCGCCGACGACCCGGTGATGTGCTGGTTCTTCCCCGACCGGGCCACCCGGCAGGCGGGACTGGGCGGCTACTTCACCACGCTGTTCACCCGGCAGTACGGCCGACACGGCGTGTGCGAGCGGACCGCGGACGCGGCCGCCTTCTGGATGCCGCCGCGGGCGCAGGACAAGGCGGTCCCGGACGAGGAGACGCTCCGGGAGCTGGCGGGGCTCCTCGGCGACCGGGCCGAGCCGTTCCGGCGCTCCGTCGGGGCGGCCGCCGCCAACATGCCGCAGGAGCCCTACTGGTACCTGGCGGTCATCGGCGCCGACCCGGTCGCCCGGGGCCGGGGGCAGGGCGGCGCCCTGCTGCGCTCCGGACTGGCCAAGGCCGACGCGGACGGGCTGCCCGTCTATCTGGAGTCCTCCAAGGAGGAGAACCTGGCGGTCTACGGACACTTCGGCTTCGAGGTGCTGGAGGAGGTCCGGCTGCCGGAGGGCGGGCCGGCGCTCTGGGTGATGCGGCGTGCGGCCCGAGCGTAGTGCCCACCGTCACCGCGGCCCCCGCTCCCGCCCGGGTCCCGGGCCGCGGTCAGTCGTCGACGGGCAGCTCCGTCGGGACGGCGAGCACGTCGACGAGGGCCTCGCCGCGCAGGACGGTCAGCGGCAGCGGGCGGCCGATGGCGTCGGCCAGCATCAGGCGCTGGAGGGCCTGGGCGCTGCCCATCGGCTCGTCGTTGGCGGTGAGCAGCAGGTCGCCCTCGTGCAGCCCGGCGCGGTCGGCGGGCGCGCCGGGCACCACCTCGACGATGCGCAGGCCGGTGGGCTGCCCGGTGCGGTGGCGCAGGGCGGGCGGCAGGGGCGCGGGCACTCCGGCGAGGCCGAGGTAGGCGCGGCGGATCCGGCCGTCGGCGAGCAGGGCGGCGACGATCCGGCGGCTGGTGGCGTCGATCGGGACGGCCAGGCCGAGCCCGTTCCCGGCCACCGCCGTGGTGATGCCGACGACCTCGCCGTTCGCGGTGGCCAGCGCGCCGCCGGAGTTGCCCGGGTTGAGTGCGGCGTCGGTCTGGATCACGTTGTCGATCACCCGCGCGGTGCTGCCGGAGCGGGCCGGGATCGAGCGGCCGAGCGCGCTGACCACGCCCGCCGTGACCGTCCCGGCCAGCCCCAGCGGGTTGCCGACGGCGACGACCAGCTGTCCGACCCGCAGGCCGGTCGCTTCGCCGAGGGCCACCGGCTTCGGGGTCGGCCCGTCGGCGCGCAGCACGGCGAGGTCGGAGAGCGGGTCGGCGCCGATGGTGTGGAACGGGGAGGTGGTGCCGTCGGCGAAGGCGAGCGTCCCGGCGTCGGCGTGGCCGACGACATGGGCGTTGGTGAGCAGGAACCCGTCCTCGGTGAAGACCACGGCCGAGCCCAGCGCCGTGCTGAACCAGCCGCCCCGGCCGCGCCGGGGGACCTGCAGCGCGGCGACCCGCGGGGTCAGCGTGGCGGCCACGGTGGTGACGATCAGGGAGTAGGCGTCCAGCGGGGCCTGGGCCTCGGGGACCGGGCCCGGCCCGGGGAGCGTGTCGGCCATGGTGCTCACCCCTCTCGCGGGCGTGGTTCTCACGATGGCACCAGGTGGCAACAACGCCCGGGCGCCCGGTCTTCCGCGTTCTTGCGCAGGTGCCGTCCTGACGCGTTCTTGACGTGCGGGAAATTCCCAAGAGAAGGAAAAGCGGGAATATAGTTCGAGTAAAGCCGCAGTCGTGGGAGGGGCCGATGGACACGACCATGCTGGAGCCGGACTGGCACGCGCTCGGCGGGCCGGGGGACGGGCCGCTGGGGACGGAGCACCTCCTGGTCGCCGTGGCCGGGGAGACGGGCCCCGCCGGTGCGGCCCTCGCCGCGGCCGGGGCGGGCGCGGACACCCTGCGTGCCCTGGTCCGGGAGCGGAAGGGGCGCTGGACGGCCGACGACGGGCCCGGCGTCGTGCCCGGCGTCGTGCCCGACCGGGAGACGCCCGGCGCCGCCGGGGCGGACGGCCGGCCGCTGAGCGGGGCCGCCGCCAGGGCACTCGCCGTGGCGACGGAGCACGCCCGCCGGGACGGCGAACCCGCCTGCACGGCCGTACACCTGCTGCGCGCCCTGCTCGCCGACGGGCGCGACGGGCACGGCGACGGGCGCGACAGGCACGGCGATGGGAACGGCGCGAACGGCACGAATGGCGACGCGAACGGCGCGAACGGCGCCGGGCCCGGCGACCGGACCCGCGCCGCCGAACTGCTGCGCGCGGCCGGCGTCGCGCCGCAGGCCGTCCTGGACCGCCTCGACGGTGCCGTGCGCCAGGGCGGTGGCCTCGACCCGCTGCTCCACCCCACCCGGGAGACGCTGCTGGCCCGCCGCGGCCACCGCGCCCCGCGCTGGAAGCGCCTGCTGCAGCCGGGCCCGTCCGGCCCGGCGGCCTGGATCCGGCCGGAGGCCGACGCCCAGGCCGAGCGCCTCGGCCGCCGGACGCCCGGCACCGAGCACGTCCTGCTCGCGCTGCTGGCCGTTCACGAAGTGGCCTGCCACGAGCCGGGGTTGGCGGCGGAGGACGGCGCCGGCGAGCTGCTCGCCGGGCTCGGCCTCGACTACGCCCGGGCGCACGCCGCGCTCGACTCCGGTGGGGTGACGCTGCCCGCCGACCCGCGCGCGGTCGAGGCCTATCTGACCGAGATCGCAGGTCAGGGCACTGATCGGCTGCTCCGGGCGTTGCTGGAGGAGGACACCCGGGCCCGGCGTCTGGTCGAAGCCCTGCGCGGCTGAGGCCCCGGCGGGTCGGTGAACCGCGACACGGAGAAGAGAGGAAGGGACACCCGATGCACGTCACCCTCGCCGAGGAGCTGATGCTGCTCTCGCTGGACGACGAGTCCGGCGTGGCGAAGGACGCCCCCACCGCCGCCTGGGCCGCCGCGGGCGGCATCCTGGCCGAGCTGGTGCTGGCCGGGCGGGTCACGATCGAGGACGGCCGGCTCACCGTCGCCGACCGGACCCCGACCGGGGAGCCGCTGGTGGACGGCCGGCTGGCCCGGCTCGACGCGTGGGCCGCCGGCCGCCGCTCCGGCAAGGCCAAGGCGGGCGACTGGCTGACCAAGGACCGGTCCACGGCGGTCGCCGACACGGTCGGGCGGCTGTGCGAGCGCGGCCTGGTGGTCGAGGAGCGGCGCCGGGCGCTGGGCCTCTTCCCGGTCCGCCGCTACCCGGAGGCGGACGGCAGTGTGGAGCGGGAGCTGCGCGGGCGGCTGGCCGCGGTCGTACTGAACGGCGCCGAACCGGATCTGCGCACCGCCGCCCTGGTGGCCCTGCTGCACGGCTCCCGGCTGCACCGGCTGGCCTTCCCCGAGCTGCCCCGCAAGCAGGTCGAGCCGCGCTTCGCCGAGATCGCCGCCGGTGACGGGGCGGCCGAGTCCGTCCGCGAGGCGATCCGGGCCGTGCAAGTCACCATGGCCGCCGTCTCCATCGCGGCCACCGTGGCGGCGACCACCGCCGCCACCGTCTGAGCGCGCCGGGCGGGCTGCCCGCGGAGCCGTGCGCGGCCCGCCCGCCGGTGCGGCCCGCCCGCCCGTGTGCGCCGCCCCGTTCGGACCGTTCAGAGCACCGCGGCGCCGAGGGTGATCGAGCCGAGCACCACCAGCACCCCGAGCGCGAGGAACCCGTACTCCAGCCCGGCCCGCTCCCGCCCGTCCACCAGCACCTGCCGCGGGTCCGCCGGGTCGTAGCGGACCGGGACGAAGCCGCCGTCCGGCAGCGGGTGGCGGGCGGTGGAGGGGACGGGGGAGAAGACCTCGACCACCCGGCCGTCCTCGGTCTCGAACTGGAGCAGCGGCCGCGGTGGCAGCGCGCGGTCCTCCGGTGCCGGTGCGCGTTCGCGCACCAGCGCCCGCACCGGAACGCCGACCCGGCGCAGCCGCCGCAGTTCGCGCAGGCCGACCACCCCGGCGAGGTAGGCGACCACGCCGCCCAGCGCACCGAACACCACCACGGCGAACCCGGCCGTTCCGCCCACCGCCGCCTCCCTGTCCGAGAGTCCCCCAGGGCTCCAGTATCACGCCGCCGGGGCGCTCTTGACGTCCCGGAATGGTCCAGTCCACGCTGAGCGACGGCATGTTCCTGCCACCACCGGGCCGCCCGCCGCCCGCCGCCCCGCCCGGCCCCGACCACCGCAAGGAGCACCGTCCGTGACCAAGCGCCCCGCCGCCCTCGCCGCGCTCACCGTCCTCACCCTCGGCTGCGCCGCCCCCGCGGCCGTGGCCGCCCACCCGGCCGCCCCCGAGGCCGTCGCGGCCGTCGTCAAGGTCACCACCGCCAAGCAGCTCCAGAGCGCGCTCGCCGCCGCCGTGCCCGGCCGGACCATCCAGCTCGCCGACGGCACCTACTCCGGCAACTTCAAGGCCACCGCCCCCGGCACCGCCGCCGCCCCGGTCACCCTCACCGGCTCGGCGAAGGCCGTCCTCACCACCCCCACCGGCGGCGGCTACGGCCTCCACCTCGACGGCGCGAGCTACTGGACCGTCCAGGGGCTGACCGTCACCGGCGCCCAGAAGGGCATCATGGCCGACTCCGCGGACCACGTGGTCCTCGACGACGTGACGGTCCACCACACCACCATGGAGGGCGTGCACTTCCGCAACTCCAGCGCCTACGGCACGCTGCGCAACTCGCGCATCCACGACACCGGCCTCGGCCGGGACGGCATGGGCGAGGGCGTCTACGTCGGCACCGCCAACACCCTGACCGACCGCAGCGACCACGTGCGGATCACCGGCAACACCTTCGGCCCGAACATCGGGGGCGAGAACGTCGACCTCAAGGAGGGCACCACCGGCGGCCTGGTCTCCGGCAACACCTTCGACGGCGACGGCCTCACCGGGCGCAACTCCGACGACTCCTGGGTCGACGTCAAGGGCAACGACTACGTCATCGAGAACAACACCGGCCGGCGCACCACCGACGACGGCTACCAGACCCACAGCCTCCGGCCGGGCTGGGGCTGCGGCACCGTCTTCCGGGGCAACCGCTCCGACCTCACCGGCGCCACCGGCCCGGACCGGTACGCGATCGACGTGACCGACTACGACGCGGCGACGTGCAAGGTCACGATCGGCGCGGGCAACACCGTCACCGGCGGCCGGGGCCTGGTCAACCCCGGCGTCCCGGTGGGGTGACCGCCGGCCGGTCGGTCACACGTCCCCGAGCGGCACGTTCGGGTCGGCCAGTGCCTTGGTGTCCACCACCCGTCCCGAGCGCACCAGTTCGCGGATCGGGTCGGTGACGTCCCAGACGTTGACGTTCATCCCCGCGAGCACCCGGCCGCCGGACAGCCAGAACGCGATGAACTCGCGGGTGGAAGGGTCCCCGCGGAACACCACCCGGTCGTAGCCGTCCGGCTCGACGTAGCCGACGTACTCGGCGCCGAGGTCGTACTGGTCCGTGAAGAAGTAGGGAACGCGGTCGTAGACGGCGTCCTCCTGCCCGAGCAGGGCGCGGGCGGCCGTCTGCGGCTGGTTGAGGGCGTTGGCCCAGTGCTCGACCCGGATGTGCCGCTCGAACAGCGGGTGGTAGGCGTTGGCGACGTCGCCGGCCGCGTAGACGTCCGGGTCGGAGGTGCGCAGGTGCCGGTCGGTCCTGACGCCGTTGTCGATCTCCAGCCCGGCCGCCTCGGCGAGGCCGGTGGCGGGCGAGATGCCGATGCCGACCACCACCGCGTCGGCGGCCACCGTCGTGCCGTCCGCTAGCCTCACGCCGTTCACCGTGCCGCCCTCGCCGGTCAGTTCGGCCACCTTGACGCCGAAGCGCAGGTCCACGCCGTGCTCCCGGTGCAGGTCGGCGAAGACCTGGGCGACCTCCCGGCCGAGCACCCGCAGCAGCGGCAGTTCGAGCGCCTCCAGCACCGTCACCTCGGCGCCCGCCTCCCGGGCCGCGGCCGCCACCTCCAGCCCGATCCAGCCCGCGCCGATCACCGCGATCCGGGCCCCCGGCCGCAGCGCCGCCTTGATCCGGTCGCTGTCCTCGACCCGGCGCAGGTAGAGCACCCCGTCCTGGTCCGCGCCGGGCACCGGCAGCCGGCGCGGCACCGAGCCGGTGGTCAGCAGCAGCTTGGCGTACTCCACCCGGCCGTCGTCGGCGAGCGTCACAGTGTGCCCGGCCGGGTCGATCGAGGCCACCGCCGTGCCCAGGCGCAGCGTGACGTCGTGCTCCGCGTACCACTGCGGCGGGTGGACGTAGATCTTCTCCCGGGGCGTCTTCCCCAGCAGGTAGCCCTTGGACAGCGGCGGCCGCTCGTACGGGCGCTCGTGCTCGTCGCCGATCAGGACGATGCCGCCCCGGTACCCGGCCTCGCGCAGCGCCTCGGCCGCCTTCGCGCCGCCCAGGGACGCCCCGACGATGACGACCGGGCGCTGCCGCCCGCCGTCCGCTCCGGTGGTCCCGGTGTCCGTGCCCGCCATGCTCGACTCCTCGTTCTCCGGCCGTGATCGGGGTCAGCCTGCCGCCGTGCGGGTGGTCTGTCGAGACCGCGCCTGGCGCGCCGCGCCGCGCTCGCCCGTACGAGTGAATGCGACCCCGGTCGGGCCTCAGCCGGTCATGGCCTCCCTGACCAGTGCGGTGTCGGTGAACTGCTCGAAGCGCACGATCCGGCCGCCGCGCACGGTGAAGCGGTGGGCGATCCGGACGGCGAGCGGTTTTCCGGTGGTCTTGTGGACCGCCGTGTAGCGGCCCAGCACCACCACGGTCTCGCCGTCCACCACATAGGTGTCGTCGTGGGCCGTCCAGTCGTCCCACTCGGCGGCCAGCCGCTCCATCACATGGGCGGTGACGCCCTTCGGGGTGCGGTAGGTGCCGGCCAGCGGGAAGCCGGCCATCTCGGTCCACTCCACGTCGTCGGCCAGGGTGGCGCGCAGCGCGGCCAGGTCGCCCCGGGCGGACGCCAGGTACTGGCGGCGCACCACGTCGGCGGGGGCGGACGACTCGGCGAAGGAGGAGACGTCCCGGGGGATCTCGATCATCGTCCGCTCACCCCCAGGCCATCTCGCCCATGGCGACCTTGGTGCCGATGTCCACCGCGATCCGCAGCCCCAGCTTCGGGAAGCGCCGCTCCAGCGACTCCTTGGCGGTGGCCGCGTCCGGGGCCCGGCCGATCTCGGTCTCGAAGGCTCGCAGGTACGCCCGGGTGTGGTCGACGGCGTTCAGGTCGGTGGGCGCGCCGGCGACCCGGTGGCCGGCCGCCACCCAGGTCGGGTGGAGCGCCTCGATGCCGTCCAGCAGGTCGATCCAGGCGGCCCGCTGGGCGGAGGTCGGGGTGTCCGCCGTCCACACGTGCAGGCCCTCGAAGAGCAGCACCCCGCCCAGCACGGCGCGGTGGTGGTGCTGCCAGAGGTAGTGCCGGTCCGGCAGGTGGAAGTCGGCGCCGCGCAGCTCGAAGCGGTGGCCCTCGAAGACCAGCTCGTCCCCGTGCAGCACCTCGGGCCGCACCAGCCGGGTGGGCAGCTCCGGGCCCAGGTGCGCCCAGGCGCGCAGCTTGGCCTCGTACGTCTCCTGGATGTGCTCGACGGTGGAGGCGGTGGCCAGGAAGCGGGCCTGCGGGAAGGCGTCCTGGACCTCCTGGGCGCCGAAGTAGAAGTCCGGGTCGCCGTGGCTGACGAAGACGGTGGTCAGCCGCTTGCCGCTCGCCCCGATCCGTTCCACCAGGCGGCGCCCGTCCGAACGGGTGAACCCGGCGTCCACCAGCAGGGCGTCCTCCGGGCCGGTGACCAGGACGGAGGTCTTGTTGAGCGAGCTGTCGGGGGTGTCGACGATCTCGAAGTCGAGTGCACTCATGCGCCCACCTCGCACCGCTCGATGGTCCGCTCACTGCGTTCGCTCACGTTCGGTGTCCTTCCTCTGGCCGGGCACGCCTCGCCGTCAGCATCGGCGGTCCGCGGCCCGTCCGCATCCGGAGCCGGAACACCTACTGGCGGCTCCAGAGCGTGAGGTCGCTGCTGGTGGCCACCGCGAGGGTCCGGCCGGTCGGGGAGAAGCCGGCCGCGCGGAAGACGGACCGGTCGGAGTCGAGGACCAGCCACCAGCTCTCGCCGTGCTCGCCCTGCCACGGCCCGCGGCCGCTGGCGAGCAGCACCCGGTGGTGCGGCCACTCCGGGGCGACCACCTCGATGTGCCAGCCGCCCTCGGCGGCCGTGTGCAGCCCGCCGCCCCACGTCCCCGCGACCGGGATGCGCACGTCCGCGACCTGGCCGAGGCCGGGGCAGGAGAGGTCCAGGCCGTCCGGGTCCTCGGCGGGCTCGTGGTCGCGGGCCAGCTTGAGGCCGGTCACCGCGTCGAACAGGCCGTGGCCGCCGTGCGAGACCGTCAGCACCAGGTCGTGCCCGCTCTCGGGGTGGACGGCGAAGCCGATGCCGAGCAGCCCGCCGACCGCGATCAGCCCCCGGCCGACCGGCCGCCACGGCTCCGGCGGGGCGGTCACCCCGGCGGCCATGATCCGGTCGCGGAGGTGCTGCTGGTGCGGGGTCAGGGCCATGCAGCCGATCATCCCACCGGGGCGTTCCCGGCGCGCCGGCCCGTCGGCGCGGCGCTCCTCCGGCCCTCCTCCGGCCCTCCTCCGGTCCTCCCCGGCACTCCCTCCGGTCAGTGGGCCGGACCCAGCCGCAGCACCGCCAGCGCCCCCAGCGCGGTGGCCGCGGCCAGCGGCACCCACAGCTCCCCGGAACCGCCCGCCAGCAGCGCCGTCAGCACGGCCGGGGCCGCCGCCCGACCCACCCCCGCCGACAGCTCCCAGCGCGCCAGCGCCCGCCCCAGCAGGTGCGGCGGGGCGACGGACGCCACCAGCGCCGTGCCCGAGCCGGTGTAGAGGATCTCGCCCAGCGTGTACAGCACCGAGACCGCCGCGATGCCCACCGAGCCCGGCACGCCGCCCAGCGAACCGACCGCCCAGAAGCCCAGGTACGACACCGCCAGCAGCGCCCCCGAGGCGGCGAGCACGACGTGCCGCGGACGGTCCGCCAGCCGCAGCACCAGCGCCAGCTGCAGGGCGATCACCAGCACCGTGTTGCCGACGAAGATGCCCGAGGACCAGGCCGGCGAGGCGTGCAGCCGCAGCACCAGCAGCGCGGGCAGCGCCACCTCCAGCACGTCGAAGCAGAACGCGTACGGCAGGTTGGCGACGCCCAGCAGGGTGATCCGGCGCAGCGGCTCCGCCCGCTCCGGCGCGTCCGCCGGCCGGTCCAGGCGCGGAGCCCGCACCCGCAGCGAGCCCACCAGGACGGCCGCGCCCAGGCAGGCCGCGCCCGTCACCCCGGCCAGCAGCCGGATCGCGCCCGCCCCGCCGCTCACCGCCAGCGTGGCCAGCAGCGCGCCCGCACCCATCCCGGCGTTGCGCAGCGACCGCCCGGCGGCCAGCGCGGCATCCCGCAGCCGGCCCTCCGTCAGGGTGCTCACCACCGCCGCGTGGGTGGTCGGCCAGGACTGGCTGCCCACCCCGAACAGCACCGCCGCCGCCGTGAACCCCGGCAGGCCGTCCGCGAGCAGCAGCGTCAGCGCGCCCGCCGCCCGCAGCAGCAGGGTGGCGGCGGCGGGCAGCGTCCGGGCGCCGCGGTCGATCCACCGGCCGGTCAGCGGCACCACCAGCAGGCCCGCCAGCATCCCGGCCGAGAGCGCCAGCCCGGCCGCACCCGCGCCCAGGTGCAGCATGCCGACGCCGTACAGCAGCAGGAACGGCCGCAGCAGGCCGCCGCCCACCGCGTCCACCGCCAGCGCGACGGCGTACCGGGGCCCGCCGGCCGCGGTCAGCAGGCCCAGCAGCGCGGACGGGCTCCGGCGGCCCGGGCCGGCCGGCGGAGCGGGTGGCCCGCCGCGGCGGTCGGCGGTGCGGTCGTGGACGGACTTCTCCCGGATCAGGCTCATGGCCGGTACCGTCCGCCCGGGTCGGACCGCGGGGCACGCGGATTGACGCTTCCCGTCAATCCGCGGGAGCCCGGTCGACGGCGGGTGGCAGGATCCCCGGTGTGAGCTTGACCATCGACATCACGGGCCTGCCCGACGAGCGCCTGCTCTTCACGCCCTCCCCGCTCGGCGAGCTGAACGCCATGCTGCACGTGCTCGCCGAGCCCGCGCACCACCCCGCGCTGCAGGGCTGGGCCGGCTGCACCGCCACCGTGATCCCGCCCGAGCTGTCCGAGCGGCTGCTGGAGGCCGACTTCCTCTGGCGCTCCTCGCGCGCCGACTTCCTCGTGCCCGGCCTGCCCGGCGCCACCCTCGCGGAGGAGCTCGACGCCGTCGACCGGATCGACGACGAGCTCTACGTCGCCGCCGCCCTCATCACCACCTGCGGCTCCTCCCGGCTCACCCGGCGGATGGGCTCCCCGCTCACCGACCCGGAGGCCAACGAGCGGGCCCGGGAACTCGCCCTCGCCCGAGGCCCCCGGCAGGCCGCCTTCGCCGACCGGCTGCTCGCCGACCCGCCGGCCGTCCGGGGCCTGGTGCGGCGGTTGCTGGAGGACTGCCGGTCCGCGTTCTTCGCCGACGCCTGGCAGCGCGTCCTGCCCGACCTCGCCGCCGACGCCCGGCGCAAGGCCGACCTGCTCGCCCGCCGCGGCCTCGCCGAGGCGCTCGCCGACGTCTCGCCCTCCGTCTCCCTCGACCAGAGCGTGGACGGGCGGCGCCGGATCGTCATCGACAAGCTCCAGGACAACACCACCAGCGGCACCGAGGCCGGCGGCGTCACCTTCATCCCCACCGCTTTCGGGCGCCCGCACCTCCTGGTGGTGCACGCGCGCGGCTGGCGGCCCGTCCTCCAGTACCCCGTCGCCGAGGCGGGCCTGCCCGAGCCCGTCTCGCTCGCCCTCGTGCAGCAGCGCCTGGAGGCGCTCGCCCACCCCGTGCGGCTGCGCCTCGCCCGCACCATGGCCCGCGGCCCGCACACCACCGGCGAACTGGCCTCGGCCTGGCAGCTCAGCGCGCCCGAGGTGTCCCGGCACCTGGCGGTCCTGCGCAGGGCCGGGCTGCTCACCACCAGGCGGCGCGGGCGGTACATGCTCTACGAGCTGGACCTGGCGGGCAGCGCCCGGCTCGGCTCGGACTTCCTGGAGGCGGTGCTGCGGTGAGCGGAGGCGCCGAGGCGGGAGGAAGTGCTGCCGTGCGGGGAAGCGCCGCGGTGGGCGGGAACAGTCCGCGCACCCGGCGCGTTCGTCCGGTCATGATCGACGACGCCACTCCCGAGATCCTCCGCTACGCCGCCTTCGCCACCCGCCCCGAGGGCGGCAACCCGGCCGGCGTGGTGCTCGACGCCACCGGACTGACCGACGAGCGGATGCTCGCCGTCGCCGCCGAGGTCGGGTACTCCGAGACCGCCTTCCTGACCGCCGGCCCGACCGAAGGGACCTACCAGGTGCGGTACTTCAGCCCGCTCGCCGAGGTGCCGTTCTGCGGGCACGCGACGGTCGGCTCCGCCGTCGCCCTCGCCGAGCACACCGGCCCCGGACGGTACGTCTTCGCGACCGCGGCCGGGGACGTCCCGGTCGAGGTCGAGCGCGGGGCCGACGGGCTGCTGCGCGCCACCCTCACCAGTGTCGAGCCGAAGGTCGAGGAGGTGCCGGCGGCCGACGTGGCGCAGGCGCTCGCCCTGCTCGGCTGGTCCGCCGACGACCTCGACCCGGTCCTGCCGCCCCGCGTCGCCTACGCGGGCGCCCGGCACCTCGTCCTGCCGGTCGCCACCCGCGAGCGGCTGGCCCGGCTCGACTACGACTTCGACGGCCTCGCCGCATACATGCGCGCCCGCGACCTGGTCACCCTGCAGCTCGCCTGGCGGGAGGCCCCCGAGGTCTTCCACGTCCGCGCCCCGTTCCCGGTTGGCGGCGTGGTCGAGGACCCGGCCACCGGCGCCGCCGCTGCCGCCTTCGGCGCGTACCTGCGGGAGCTCGGCGCGGTGACGGCCCCGGCCGTGCTGACGCTCCACCAGGGCGAGGACCTGGGCCGCCCGGGCGTCCTGCGGGTCGAGCTGCGGACGGAGGACACCCGGGTGCGGGTTTCCGGCACGGCCGTGGCGATCGGCTAGCGATCCCGGGCCTCAGGACGGCGGGGGCTGGAGCAGGACCTGCTCGCCCTCGCCCCGGGGCTCCTCGAAGTCGGTGAAGCAGCGGTCGGGCAGACCGCACATCAGCACCACCGTGCTCGATCGCCGTGTCACCGGCCCAGGTCAGCCCCGCGACGGCCGGTGGGCCGCCCTGTCCTGTGCGGAGAGGGCCGCCGCCGGGCGAAGTCCCTCGTGTCCGACCGGGAGAAGGTACGGGCGGCGGCAGGCGAACGGGCCCGGGCGGCGGTGTTCCGGCCGGTGCGGGCGGAAAACCGTTGGCACGGGCCCGCCCCGGTGGGCGAAGCTGCTCCGATGCAGCGAGCGAGCAACCGGACCGTGACGGTCGATCTCACCTACGGCGACGAGTACTTCGGGCAGCTGGGGCCCTTCGAGGTGGAGCTCGGCTGGTGGTCCTCCGTGGACGAGGTGGTCGCGCGCGCGGCGGCGTCGGCCGGGGTGCCGGTGTTGGTGGCGCGGCTGGTCGACGGGCGGAGCGAGGAGCCGGGCCACGGCGGGCGGGTGCGCTACCACGCCGAGGCGAGCGAGCGGCCGAGGGCGCTCGACTCCCGGCCCCCGGAAGCCGGGACGGCCGCGCTGCTCGGCCCCGCCGAGCGCCGCGCCGCCTGGGCCACGCCGGAAGGGCTGCGGTCGGCGCTGGGCTGGGCGGAAGCGGAACTCGCCGCGGTCGGTCGCCCGCCGGCCGGGCCCGCCCGGCAGATCCGGACCTGGAACCTCTCCGGCCTCTTCCGCCTCCCCACCGCGACCGGCGTGGACGCCTGGCTGAAGACCACGACGCCGGCGTTCAACGCCCACGAGGGCGAGGTCGTCGCGCTGCTCGGCGGCGTCGACCGCACGCTCGTCCCGACCGTCCTCGCCGCCGACCCCGCCGGCGGGCGGCTGCTGCTCGACCACGTCCCCGGCGAGGACTGCTGGAACCCCTCCGCCGGGACCGTCGCCGACGTCGTCCCCCGGCTCGTCGCCGCCCAGGCCGCGCTCGCCGGCCGTCCGGACGACCTGGCCGCCCTGCGCGACCGCACCCCGCGGGCCCTGGCGGCCCAGCTGACGGCCCTGCTGGACCGGCTCGCGGAGGAGACCGACCTGACGCCCGAGGAGCTGGACCGCCTGGCCGGCTTCGCCGCCGACCTGCCCGGGCTGCTGGACCGACTCGCCGCCTGCGGCCTGCCGGAGACCCTGCTGCACGGCGACTTCCACCCCGGCAACTGGCGTTCCGACGGCGAGAGCACGGTGGTCGTCGACTACGCCGACTCCTGCCTCGGCCATCCGGCCCTGGACGGGCTGCGCCCGCGCGCCTACCTCGGCCCGGAGGCCTGGCGGCACCATGTTGCGGTCTGGGCGGAGGCCTGGCGGCGCCACGTCCCCGGCTCGGACCCGCGCCGGGCCCTCGAACTCGCCGAGCCGCTCTACCACTTGTCCTACGCGCTGCGCTACCAGGAGTTCCTGGACCACATCGAGCCGAGCGAACGCCCGTACCACGAGGGCGACCCGGCCGCCGAGCTGCGCGCCGTGCTGGCCTGCGGCCCGGTCTCCGGGCGGAGGTAGCCGGCCGGGGTGCGACGGCCGACGCCGGCACCCGGGCCCTCGGAACCGCCGGTGGTGCCCGTCGCGGTCGTCGCGGCGGGCACCACCGGGCGTGTTCACTCGGCGGGGGCGATCCGGTAGCCGCCGCGCGCCGAGTGGAGGCTGAGCGCCTCGACCGGGCAGAAGTCCACCGCCTCGCTCAGCCCGTCCGTCAGCCCCGCGCCGCCGTCCGCGTACTCGGCCAGCGGTGCGGCCAGCCCGTCGGAGCCGAGGACCAGCGAGTCGGGGGCGCTGAGGGCGCACATCCCGGAGCCGATGCAGCGGTCGCGGTCGACCCGGACGACCACCGGCTCGGTGTCCGCACGGCCCGTCACCACTCCACCCGCAGGGAGTTCGGGCTGCGGGTGAGCAGGCCGCGCCGCCAGTCGATCCGGTCGACCGGGTCGGCCAGCCGCAGGGCGGGCAGCCGGCGGGCCAGCCGGTGCAGGGCGAGTTCCAGCTCCATCCGGGCCAGCCAGGCGCCCAGGCAGTGGTGCGGTCCGGCGCCGAAGGTGAGCATGGGGGCGGCCAGCGGGGAGAACAGCTCGGTGCGCAGGTCCCCGGTGAAGGCCTCCGGGTCGTGGTTGGCGGCGTTGGCGTCGGCGGCGACCACGCTGCCGGCCGGGATGACCACGCCGCCGATCTCGACGTCCTCGACGGTGCGGCGCATCAGTCCGGGCATGTGCTCCTGGCGGTCGCCGAGCGGGACGGCGCGCAGCAGCTGCTCGGTCGCGGCGGCGGCGCTGGCCTCGTCGGAGGAGAGCCGCTGCCAGGCGTCGCGGCCGTCCTGGAGCAGGTAGACCAGGGCGTTGCCGAGGCTGGTCATGGTGGTCTCGTGGCCGGCCACGACCAGGCCGATGACCAGGACGACCAGCTGGCCCTCGGTGATCGAGCCGTCCTCGGCGGCGGCCGCGAGCAGCCCGCTGACCAGGTCCTCGCCGGGGGCGGCCCGGCGTTCGGCGATCACCTCGGCGCCGAAGGCGGCGAACTCGGTCATCGCGGTGACGATCGCCTCGGCGCTGTGGGCGGTGGTGGAGAGCGCGTGGTCGCTCCAGTGCGCGAGCCGCTTGCTGTCCAGGTTGTCCAGGCCCATCAGCCGGCTGATCACGGCGACGGGCAGCGGGCGGGAGTAGCCGGCGATGATGTCGGCGGGGGAGCCGTGGTCGATCAGCTCGTCGATCAGCGACTCGACCACCGAGGCCACCCAGGGCCGCCAGCGTTCGATCGCGCGCGGGGTGAAGGCCCGCTGCACGGTGCGGCGCAGCCGCTGGTGCTCGGTGCCGTCGATGTTCAGCATGCTCTGCGGGTCGTCGAGGATGTTGGGCGTGACCGTGATCGGCGGGGCGTCCGGCGCGTAGAGCGGGGCGCGGCCCAGTCGCGGGTCGGTCAGCACCTGGCGCACGTCGGCGTGCCGGCTGACCAGCCAGACCGGCGTGCCGGTGGGCAGCGCGGCGAGGCGGGGCGGGCCGGGTTCGAGCCGGCGCATGCAGTGCAGCGGGGGGAGCGGGGCGGTGCCGGCGCTGGTCGCACTGTTCTCGGTGGACATCCGTACTCCAGACTCCAGGGCGGTGGGCCGCGGGACGCGACCCGACGGGGGGTGAATCCGGGGATCGTGCGGGGGACGGGTGATGCGGCCGGCTGGCGGCTCGACACGGGCCGGGGTTCGGTCGGGCTCCTACGGGGTGTGGCGCGAAATGTGCGCGGGTGCACGGTCGGTGCGCACCCGGCGCGGTCGGTGCGCGGTCGCGCGCCGACGGGTGGGGCGGGTGTGCTGAGCGTGGTCGCGTGGACCGTCTCAGCTACGACCGTACGTGGGTGGCGGGGCGCCCGTCTGCGGCACTTCCAGCCAACGCGGGTGCTTTCCGGGCACTTCGGGGCGTGCTGACGGGCGCTCGGCGACGCCCGTGCGCCCCCGTCGGCAGGGCCGCGCCGGGCGGTCCCCGGGCGCTCGGCGGATACCCGGGCGGCACATGCCGCGGGGAGGGCCCGTGAGCCGGCGCGGCGGTGTCGGACACGCCGTCGGCGGGTCCGGTGAGCCGTATCACACCACGTCATGCCGGATCGCCCGGGACGCTCCGCCGGTGACCGGCCGGGCGGGCGATACGCTTCGTGGGCAGTTCGTCTTGCAGTCGTGTTGTCGCAGGTCACGCCGGTGCAGAGCCGCACCGGCAGACGGAGGTGGAATCGGATGCCCCAGCAGGTCAAGGCAGTCATCGCGCGCGCCAAGGGCGCGCCCGTGGAGGTGACCACGATCGTGGTGCCGGACCCTGGCCCGGGCGAGGCGGTGGTCCGGATCCAGGCGTGCGGCGTCTGCCACACCGACCTCCACTACCGGGAGGGCGGCATCAACGACGAGTTCCCGTTCCTGCTCGGCCACGAGGCCGCGGGCATCGTGGAGTCGGTCGGCGAGGGCGTCACCGAGGTCGAGCCCGGTGACTTCGTGGTCCTCAACTGGCGTGCGGTGTGCGGCCAGTGCCGCGCGTGCAAGCGGGGCCGCTCGCAGTACTGCTTCAACACCCACAACGCGAAGCAGCGGATGACGCTGCTGGACGGCACCGAGCTGTCCCCGGCCCTGGGCATCGGCGCGTTCGCCGAGAAGACCCTGGTCGCGGCCGGCCAGTGCACCAAGGTGGACCCGGCGGCCGACCCGGCCGTCGCGGGCCTGCTGGGCTGCGGTGTGATGGCGGGCCTCGGCGCCGCGATCAACACCGGCAACGTGGGCCGGGGCGACTCGGTCGCGGTGATCGGCTGCGGCGGCGTCGGCGGCGCGGCCGTGATGGGCTCCCGGCTGGCGGGCGCGGCGAAGATCATCGCGGTGGACATCGACGACCGCAAGCTGGAGACCGCCCGCGGGCTGGGCGCCACCCACACCGTCAACTCCCGCACCACCGACCCGGTCGAGGCGATCCGCGAGCTGACCGGCGGCAACGGCGCGGACGTGGTGGTCGAGGCGGTCGGCCGGCCGGAGACCTACAAGCAGGCCTTCTACGCCCGGGACCTGGCCGGCACCGTCGTCCTGGTCGGCGTGCCGACCCCGGAGATGACGCTGGAGCTCCCGCTGCTCGACGTCTTCGGCCGCGGCGGTGCGCTGAAGTCCTCCTGGTACGGCGACTGCCTGCCCTCGCGGGACTTCCCGATGCTGATCGACCTCTATCTCCAGGGCCGCCTGGACCTCGGCGCCTTCGTCACCGAGACCATCGGGCTCGACGCCGTGGAGCAGGCCTTCGAGCGCATGCACCAGGGCGACGTCCTGCGTTCGGTGGTGGTCCTGTGACCTCGGCCCGCGTCGACCGGCTGGTGACCGCCGGGACCTTCGAGCTCGACGGCGGCAGCTGGGAGGTGGAGAACAACGTCTGGATCGTCGGGAACGACGAGGAGGCGGTGGTGATCGACGCCGCGCACGACGCCGAGGCCATCGAGGCCGCGCTCGGCGGGCGCCGGCTGCTGGCGATCGTCTCCACCCACGCGCACAACGACCACATCGACGCGGCCCCGGCGCTCGCCGACCGCACCGGTGCGCCGATCCTGCTGCACCCGGACGACCTCCCGCTGTGGAAGCTCACCCACCCCGAGCGGCTGCCGGACGGCGAACTGGCCGACGGGCAGCGGATCGAGGTGGCCGGCACCGAGCTGACCGTGCTGCACACCCCGGGGCACGCGCCGGGCGCGGTCTGCCTGTACGCGCCCGGGCTGGGCACCGTCTTCACCGGCGACACCCTGTTCCACGGGGGCCCGGGAGCCACCGGCCGGTCGTTCTCGCACTTCCCGACGATCATCGACTCGATCCGCGAGCGGCTGCTGACGCTCCCGGCCGAGACCGTGGTGCGCACCGGTCACGGCGACCCGACCACCATCGGCGCCGAGGCCCCGGCCCTGCCGGAGTGGATCGCGCGCGGGCACTGACGCCCCGCCCGTACGGCCCCCGGGGAACGACCGTTCCCCGGGGGCCGTACCATCGCGATCATGGCCCATGACCCGCGCGACCTCGACGACTCCTTCCTCGCCTTCTGGCGGGAGCGGCACATCTCCACGCTGACCACCACCCGCCCGGACGGCACGCCGCACGTGGTGCCGGTGGGTGTGACGTACCAGCCGGAGACGGGCACCGCCCGGGTGATCACCAGCCGCACCAGCCGGAAGGCCCGCAACGTCGCCGAGGCCGGGCCCGGGGGCCAGCGGGTCGCGGTCTGCCAGGTGGACCGGGCCCGTTGGTCGACCCTGGAGGGGGTGGCGGTGGTCCGCGACGAGCCCGAGCAGGTCGCCGAGGCGGAGCGCCGCTACGCCGAGCGCTACCGGGAGCCGCGGGTCAACCCGGACCGGGTGGTCATCGAGATCACCGTCGACCGCGTCCTCGGCCGGGCCTGAGCACGCCCGCCCGGAGGCCGTCCGTCCGGTGTCCGGTGCCGGTGTTGCCGGTGTTGCCGTACGGGCAGCGGCCGCCCCCAGCACCGGAATCAGCTGAAACGGTGGCGGATTCGTCACCGTCGGTGACGTGAATGCCGTATGAAAGCTGCGAACTTGCCTCCACAACTTCTTCCATGACGGCGCGTTGATGTGATCTGATTGGCCGCGCACGGTCAAGCGGAGGCGATGGGTATCAGTACACCCGCCTCGGCGAACTCGGGGGAACGACGCCGGGGACGCGAATTCCGCGTACCCGAAGGTGAGCACTCGGGAGGGGGGGATGGATCGGTGTGCGGGAGTGCCGGACGGCATCCCGCCGTTCTCCGGTCGGGGGCGCGGTACCGGTGGCCCGCAGGTGCGGCCGATGGTGTGACGGCCCGGCGATAGCGGCTCGTCGACGTGAACAGGCGTCGGAAAGCCGGGCCCTTGTGCTGCCCATTCGCCGCCGACAGCGGAAGCCGCCGCCCTGTCGAACCCTTCAGTGGCCGGCCCCGGATTCGGGCCGCACGCATTTCCCGGCCACCCGGCACGACGACCCCATGGGGTCGATGACCGTGTTCTCGGTTCAGAGGTTCTGATCGCGATCCAACTGCCCTGGGGCGACCGCGGCACCATGCCGTCGCGCTCCGTCATGAGGAAGGTGCATCGAGTCATGTCTTCTGCAAGAACTGCGCCACAAGAGCTGGACTGGACCCTTGAGAAGGGCAAGCCGGCCACCCTCGTCGTCCCTCGATTCGAAGGCGCCGACGAGGCCTGCGCGTGGCTGAACGCGCTCCTGCCCGACATCCGTACCGCGCTTCAAAGGTACGGCGCGCTGTACCTGCGCGGGCTTCCGGTCGCCTCCGTCGAGGACTTCGCGCTCGTGCGGGACGTCCTCGTCCCGCAGCGCACGCCCTACCGGGAGAAGGCGACGCCGCGCAGCAGCTTCGGGAACGACGTCTACTCGTCCACCGATCTGCCGCCGGCCCAGTCGATCCGGATGCACAACGAGAACAGCTACACCCTCACGTTCCCCGGGCTCCTGATGTTCGCCTGCCTGATCGCCCCGGAGGAGGGCGGGGCGACGCCGGTGGCGGACTGCCGGGAGGTGCTGCGGAAACTGCCCGCCCCGCTCGTCGAGCGGATCCGCGCCAACGGCTGGACCCTGCACCGGAGTTACTCCGAGCACATCTCCGTGAGCTGGGAGAAGGCATTCGCGACCGAGCGCCGGGAGGACGTCGAGCAGTACTGCTCGGAGAACCTGATCTCCTGCCACTGGGACGACGAGGGGAATCTGCGGACCGCGCAGCGGCGGCCCGGAATCATCCGGCACCCGGCGACCGACGAGGAGGTCTGGTTCAATCACATGGCCTTCTGGAATTCCTGGTCACTGGACGAGGAACTCCGCGAGACGCTCGTGGACGAATTCGGCGCGGACGGCCTGCCGTTCGAAACCGGAGTGGCCGACGGGAAGCCCCTGACCCGGGACGAGCTCGACATCATCAACACCGCCTACGCCGAGGCGACGGTGCGTCAGACCTGGCAGCCCGGCGACGTCATGCTCGTCGACAACGTGCTCACGGCCCACGGCCGCGACCCGTTCCGGGGCGACCGCAAGATCGTCGTCGCCATGGGCAACCCGGTCGACCTCGACGAGTGCCGGCCCACCGTGCCGGCCGCGGCGGGCAACGGCGGTGCCGCGTGAGCATCACCGAGGAGCCCCTGGCCCCGGCGGCCCCGACCGTGACGGTCGACCCGATCGTCCGGTTCCGGCAGGCCGTCGCGTCCACCCCGGACCGGCTGGCCGTGCGCGGGACCGACCGCACCCTGACCTTCGCCGAACTCGACCACGACGTACACCGGTTGGCCGCACAGCTGGCCGAGCGAGGCCTCGGACGCGGCGCCCGGGTGGGCGTCAGCATGCACCGCGGCGCGGACCTCGTCGTCGCCCTGCTCGCCGTGTGGCACGTCGGCGCCGCCTACGTGCCGCTGGATCCCGCCTACCCGCAGGACCGCCTCGCCCACATGGTGGCCGGCGCCGACCTGCGGACCGTCCTGGCGGAGCCCGGCAACGGGCCGACGTGGCCCACCGGCGTCGACGTCATCACCCTCGCCGACGCCCTCGCCGCGCCGACCGCGGCTCCGGAAACGCCGGCGGCGGAGACCTCCCCGGCGGACCCGGCGTACGTGATCTACACCTCCGGCTCGACCGGAACGCCGAAGGGCGTGGAGGCCACCCGGGGCGGCGTGGCCGCGCTCGCCGCCGACCTCGAAGAGGCGGGCTTCTACGCCGACCGGCCGCGCACGGTGGCCTGGAACGCGAGCATCTCCTTCGACGCCTCCGTCCAGCAGTGGGCCCGGATCTGCCGGGGCGACAGCATCGTGGTGATCGGCGAGAACGAGCGCACCGACCCGGCCGTGCTGCGCGCCCTGCTGGACGAGCACGCCGTCGACGACCTGGACCTGACGCCCTCGCACTGGGAGGTGCTGCGCGAGGCCCTCCTCGCCCCCACCGCCGACGGCCGCGTGCTGCGGCTGTTCATGGGCGGCGAGCCGGTACCGGCGGAGGTCTGGCGCGAGCTGGGCGAAGCCCGCGACGCCGGGACGGTCGAGGCGATCAACCTGTACGGCCCCACCGAGTGCACGGTGGACGCCACCGCGGCCTGGATCACCGGCGCGGGCCCGCACATCGGCCGTGCGCTGCCCGGGTTCACCGCCCACGTGCTCGACGAAGGGCTGCGCCCCGCGGCCGCCGGCGAGCCGGGCGAGCTCTACCTGGCCGGCCCCTCCGTGACCATCGGCTACGTCGGCCGGCCCGCGCTGACCGCTCAGCGCTTCGTCGCCGACCCGGCCGGTACCGGCCGCCGGATGTACCGCACGGGCGACCGGGTGCGGCTGCGCCCCGACGGCACCATCGACTACCTGGGCCGGGTCGACCGGCAGATCAAGATCCGCGGCTACCGGGTGGAACTCGGCGAGATCGAGGCGGCGCTCGCCGCGCACCCGGAGGTCAGGACCGCCGCCGTCGTCCTGCACACCACCGAGACCGCCGGCGACCAACTGGTCGGCTACGTCGTCCCGGAGGACGGGAGCGCCCCGCGCGCCCGGGAACTCCAGGAGCACCTCGGCGGCGTGCTGCCGTCATTCATGGTCCCCTCGGCGTTCGTCACGCTCGACGCCATGCCGCTGAGCGTGAACGGCAAGGTGGACCACCGGGCCCTGCCCGCCGTGGACGAGGCCCTGTGGGCCGACGGCGAACAGGAGCCGGGGGACGAGCCGCAGGGCGAGTTCGAGACCCTGATCGCCGGCGTGTGGGCCGAGGTGCTCGGCCGCCAGCGGATCAGCCCCACCGACAACTTCTTCTCGCTGGGCGGCCATTCGCTCATCGCGCTGCGCGTCATCGGCCGGCTGAAGAAGCAGTTCGGCATCACCGTGTCCACGAAGGAGGTCTACCGGCACCCCGAACTGCGGTCGCTGGCGGAGTTCGTGGCGTCCCGTCGGACGGAGGGCAAGTGAACACCGCACAGGACACCACCGTCATCAGCATCCGGCGCCCCAAGGACGCCGCCCTGACGCTGATCTGCCTGGGCTTCTGCGGGGGCGGCACGGCCTCCTACCACCTGTGGGGCGACGCCGTGCCGGACGACATCGCCCTGTCGGCGATCTGCTACCCGGGCCGGGAGGGCAGGTTCCTGGAGGACTTCGCCACCGACTGGGAGGAACTGGCCCAGGACGCCACCGCGGCGGTGCTGTCCGCCGTCGACGGCCCCTACGTGCTCTTCGGGCACAGCATGGGCGGCTGGATGGCGTTCGACGTCGCCGCGCGGATCGAGAGCGACGGCGGGCCGCTGCCGCGGAACCTGGTCGTCTCCTCGGCCAACGCGCCGGCCCGCGGGCTCACGCCCCGGGACATGTTCCCGTCCCAGCAGGACGACGACGACGGTCTGCTGCTCTGGATGAAGACCCACGGCCTGATGCCGGCACACGTCCTGGAGGACCCCGAACTCCAGGAGATGAGCGTCGAGCTGATGCGCGCCGACATCCGGGTCCGGGACACCTTCCGGTACACCGAGGGCGCCACCGTCAGCATGCCGGTGCAGATGCTGTCGGGCGCCGACGACGACGTCATCGAGGCGAACGCGGGCGAGCAGTGGCGCACGCTGGCGCTGGGCGAGTACCGCCACGACGTCCTCCCCGGCGGCCACTTCTACACCCCGGAGGTCTGGCGGACCCTGCCCTCCAGGATCGCCGCCCTCGATCCCCGCGAGAGGAGCCGACGATGAGAACGGACGCCACGCTGGACGTGATCGTCAGCGGCACCGAGTCGGACTCGCACACCTGGAACCTGGTCTTCCTCCAGCTCCAACTGGAGGACTGGGGACACCGGGTGCAGAACCTCGGCCCGTGCCTGCCGGGCGGGGAACTGGCGGCGGAGTGCCGGCGCGGCGCCCCCGACCTCATCGTGCTCAGCAGCGTCAACGGCCACGGCGAGAGCGACGGACTGTCCGCCGTCGCGGCGCTGCGCGCCGACCCGGAGCTCGCCGACACACCGATCGTCATCGGCGGGAAGCTCGGCACCGGCAAGCAGCTGCGGGCCGGTGCGGACGGGGCCGCCGGCGGCGGGATGACGCGCCGCCTGCTGTCCGCGGGATTCTCCGCGGTCTTCCACGAGTCGTCCGGACTGCCGGAGTTCGAGAGGTACGTCGCCGCCCTCAGCGCCGAGAAGGCGAGGCGGGCCGGCCGCGTCCTGGAGGAGCTCCGCGCCGCCCCGACCCCATGAACGACGGGCCGGTCAACGCGTTCGCGGACTTCGTCGGACGGTCGCACGAACAGGGCAACCTGGTGGTGCAGCCCCGCATGGGCTTCGGCGACCCACGGGCCATGCGGGACGGGCTGATCGCCGTCAAGGGGGCCAACGCCACCACGGTCGGCACGATCACCCTGGACAGCTACACCCGGCTCGGCAAGCTCGCCGACGCCCGGCGGGCCGTCGACGAGGGCGGCGACCTCAACGGCTACCCGATCAGGACCCACCCCCCGGACACCAACCGGGGGGTGCTGGACGGCGTGCGCGAGCGCGACTTCCCGGTCCAGGTGCGGCACGGGTCGGCGAGCCCCTACGGCATCATCGCGGCCTCGCTGGAAGCGGGGCTCGACACCACCGAAGGCGGCCCGGTCTCCTACTGCCTGCCGTACGGGCGCCTCCCGCTGCGCCAGGCGGTGCGGAACTGGGAGAAGTCCTGCGAGCTGATGGTCAGGGCCCGTGACCACGGCATCGAACCGCACGTCGAGACCTTCGGCGGCTGCATGCTCGGCCAGCTGTGCCCGCCCAGCCTGCTGGTGGCGATCAGCCTCCTGGAAGGCGTGTTCTTCCACCGGCACGGCCTGCGCAGCATCTCGCTGAGCTACGCCCAGCAGACCAACGCCGAGCAGGACCGGGAGGCGGTGCTGGCGCTGCGCCGGCTCGCCGGTGCGCTGCTGCCGGACGTCGACTGGCACATCGTGATCTACAACTACATGGGGGTCTACCCCAGCACCCGCTCGGGCGCCCTGCTGCTGCTGGAGCAGGCCGCCGAGCTGGCCGTCCGCACCGGATCGGAACGGCTCATCGTCAAGACGGCGGCCGAGGCGCACCGGATCCCGACCGTCCGGGAGAACGTCGAGGCGCTGGAGATCGCGGCGCTGGCCGCCCAGAACGCGGGCGGATCGGCGCCGCCGGACACCGGCGCGGACAGCGAGGTCCTGGCGGAGGCGACCGCGCTCGTGGACACCGTCCTCGGCCTCAACACGGACGTGGGCGCCGCCCTGGTCGAGGCGTTCAACCGCGGGCTGCTGGACGTCCCGTACTGCCTGCACCCGGACAACGCCGGGCGGGCCAGGAGCTACATCGACTCCGACGGGCGGCTGCGCTGGTCGCACACCGGCTCCCTGCCCGTACGGCCGAACGGGCGGTCCACCGGCAACCGCTCGATGAGCGCGGCGGACCTGCTCCGGGCCCTGTCCCACGTCGCGCGGTCGTTCGACGAGCGCGCCGCCACCACGCTGGACCGGCTGCCCGGGATCCCCAGCTGAACCCCCTGCCAGAACCGCAGGACCAGAGAACCGAAGGAAGAGACCCCTTGACCAGCGAGTTCGAGTCTGCACGGCCCGGTGCACTGCCGGACCACCTCAAGAACCCCGTGACGCAGTCCGTGCTGCGGATCCAGAACCAGATCGTCCAGGCGGGCCGCGAACTACTCCTCGGCGAGGGGTTCGTGGAACTGCTGCCGCCGATCATCGGACCGGTGACGGACCCGGGCGGCCGTGGTGCCAAGCAGGTGGACGTCGACTTCTACGGCCACCGCTACAAGCTGATGACCAGCGCGATCCTCTACAAGCAGGCGTCGCTGCTCGCCTTCGACAAGG
Source organism: Kitasatospora sp. NPDC058048 (assembly GCF_042885555.1). Classification (NCBI taxonomy): domain Bacteria; kingdom Bacillati; phylum Actinomycetota; class Actinomycetes; order Kitasatosporales; family Streptomycetaceae; genus Kitasatospora; species Kitasatospora sp. NPDC058048. The sequence continues at coordinate 123,290 of NZ_JBHVRT010000029.1, forward strand.
TGTTCTACGTCGCGCCGAACGTCCGGCTCGAACCGCTGGAGACCGCGAACATCGGCCGCCACCTGGCGGAGTTCCACCAGTTCGACGTGGAGATCGCCGGCGCCACGCAGGAGGACGCGATGGGCGTGGCGCAGTCCATCGTGACCGCGGCGATCGAGCGCGTGGTGCGGACGATGGGCGCCGAACTGGACGTCCTGGGCCGCGACGCGGACGCCTTCACCCCGCTGCTCACCCGCGACGCCCCGTTCGAGCGGATCAGCCACGGCGACGCGATGGCCGAGCTGGCCCGGCTGGGCCACGAGCAGAACCACGACGCCGAGATCGACTGGCAGGGCGAGGGCCTGCTCTCGCACAAGTCGGATGCGCCGTTCTTCATCATCGACTACCCCAAGGGCTCGCGCGGCTTCTACGACCGCGAGGACCCGCAGCGCCCGGAGGTCCTGCGCAACTTCGACCTCATCGCCCCCGAGGGCTTCGGCGAGCTGATCAGCGGCAGCGAGCGGGAGTTCGACTACGCGCGGATCATCGCCCGGATGCGCGAGAGCGGCGAGAACCCGGCCAAGTACGAGTGGTACCTGAAGATGGTCCGCGACGGGATCCCGGGCAGCGCCGGTTTCGGGATCGGCATCGAGCGGCTCACCCGCTACGTCGCCGGGCTGGACGCCGTCTGGCAGGCCACCCCGTTCCCGAAGATCCCCGGGGTGGTCTCGCCGTGAGCGGGGTGCTCAGCGCCCCGGGCTTCCCGGAGGCCGCGATCCGGTCGCGGGCCCGGGAGGGCGCCGCCCGCGCGTTCCCGCCGATGGACGGCTACGGCCTGACCCTGTTCGGCGCCGGCGGCACGGGCGGCGTCCCGCAGCCGGCGGCACCCCACGGTACGGACCTGCTGGACGCGATGCGCCTGGTCCCGCCGGTCTTCATGCCCCAGCGGCTGGAGAAGCTCACCGACCTGGCCCGCGAGCCGCTCTACGGCGACGTCGAACTCGCCACCGACATCGGCGGGTTCCGGTCGTCGCTGCCGGTGTACGTCTCGGCCTTCGGCTCCACCCAGGTGGCCTCCTCCGGGCTGGGCCTGGCGGCCAGCCGCCAGGCCGGACGCCTGGGCATCCCGCTGGTCATCGGCGAGAACGTGGTGCCGACCAACGGCTTCGCCGACGGTTCCACCGGCAGCACCGGGGACCGGTCCGCCGACAGTTCCGCCGACACCGGCGACAGCATGCTCGCCCGGCTGCGCGCCTACGAGCAGGAACTCCCCGAGGGCATGGGCGGGCTGGCGTTCCAGCAGAGCACCGAGGACGCCGACGCCGAGGTGTGGAACCAGATCTACAGCGCCCCGGCCGCGAAGGCCCTGCTGGAGTCCGGCCGGCTGGCGTTCGAACTGAAGGTGGGACAGGGCGCCAAGCCCGGCCTCGGCGGGATGACGGTGCTGAAACGCTCCGTGGCCGGCCAGCTGGCCGACCGGTACAGCACCGACGAGAACGTCTTCGGCGGCGGACACGACCGGGTGCTGCGGTCCAGCAGCCCGGGCACATTCACCGCGGAGATCCTGCGCCAGCAGATCCGGTTCATGCGCAACAACTACCCGCGCGCGCGGATCTGGGTGAAACTCCCGCCCGGGCGCGACATTCGCGAGGCGGCGGCCGTGGCCCGGGAGAGCGGCGCGGACTCGGTGACCGTGGACGGCGCCGAGGGCGGCAGCGGCTGGGCGCCCAGCAGCTTCCTCGACCAGGTGGGTCTGCCGCTGGGCGAGTGCCTGCGCCGGCTGGAGCCGCGCTCCTCCTCTTCCTCCTCCTCCGACTGCTTGCTGGTCTCGGGCCGGATGTGGGAGGGAGCCAGGGCCGTGAAGGCCCTGGCGCTGGGCGCCCGCGCCGTCGGACTGGGCCGGGCGGCCCTGCTCGCGGCGGACGAGGACCCGCAGGACGGGATCGCCCGGCTGGTCTCCTGCCTCGCCTTCGAACTGCGGCTGCTGATCAGCGCGCTGGGCAAGTACACGCCCGCCGCGCTGGGCCCGGAGGACGTCTGGCTCCCGGGAACGGCCGGCCCGCGCCTCCACCCGTAGCACGCCGGACCCCGCCCCACCGGGGCCCGGTCCCTTTACCCACCACGAACATTCACCCCGCGAAGAAGGAGCACCGCTGTGACGAATCCGTTCGAGGACGCCGACGGCCGCTACGTGGTCCTGGTCAACGACCAGAACCAGCACTCCCTGTGGCCGAACGCGATCGAGGTCCCGGCCGGCTGGGCCACGGCCTTCGGCGAGAACGACCGCCAGGCCTGCCTGGAGTACATCGAGCAGAACTGGACCGACCTGGCGCCGCGCCCGACCGCGGTCGGCTGATCCGCGGACCCGATTCCCTTTTTCCCATTCCTTTCGCACACCCGCGTACGGCCCCGGCCAGGTGACGAAGCACCCGGCCGGGGCGTCCGGTCACGCACATCGATCACCGCCGGATAGGCACCAGAGGGAGATGTCATGGCTCAGCAGAAGGAACCGACGGTCGGGCAGAAGGTCATGGCCGAGGACGGCCGCGGTCCCGGATCGGTGCAGGAGGAGATCCTGTGCGGCCTTTTCGCTGAGGTCCTCGATGTGCCGTCGGTGGGGATCGACGACAACTTCTTCGCGCTGGGCGGTCACTCCGTACTCGCGACCCGGCTGATCAGTCGCATCCGCGGCACGCTCGGCGCGGAGCTCGGCATCCGTGAACTGTTCCGGAACCCGACCGTCGCCAAGGTGGCGGAGAAGCTGAAGGACGGCCGCCCGGCGCGTCCGGCGCTGGTCGCGGGCGTGCGGCCGGAGGTGCTGCCGTTGTCGTTCGCCCAGCAGCGCTTGTGGTTCCTGGACCAGTTGGAGGGGGCGTCGGCGGCCTACAACAGTCCGTTCGCGTTCCGTCTGCACGGTGCGGTGGACGTGGAGGCTCTGCGTGCGGCGATCGGTGACGTCGTCGGCCGGCACGAGGCCCTGCGTACGGTCTACCCGGCGGTCGACGGTCAGCCGCGCCAGCTGGTGCTGCCCGCCGGCGACGTCGAGGTGCCGTTCCGGGTCGAGCCGAGCACGGCGGAGGAGGTGGCGGAACGGATCTCGGCCGAGGCGTTCGCCGCCTTCGACCTCTCGACCGAACTTCCTTTGCGGGTCGCGCTGTTCACGCTCGGTGAGGGTGAGGGTGAGGGTGAGGGTGAGGGCGAATCGGTGCTGGTGGTGACCTTGCACCACATCGCGAGTGACGGTTGGTCGATGAGGCCGTTGTGGGAGGGGGTGGCGTCGGCCTATCGGGCGCGGTTGGCGGGGCTGGCGCCGGAGTGGGAGCCGTTGGCCGTTCAGTACGCGGATTACTCGCTGTGGCAGCAGGAGCTGCTGGGCGGGGTCGTGGACCAGCAGTTGGCGTACTGGTCGGAGGCGCTGCGGGATTCGCCGCAGGAGGTGGCGCTGCCGTTGGACCGGCCTCGGACGGGGGTGGTTTCGCGCGCGGGTGGTCGGGTGGAGTTCGGGCTGGATGCCGAACTGCACGCCGAGCTGGAGGGGTTGGCACGTCGGCACGGTGTGACGCTGTTCATGGTGCTGCACGCGGCGCTGGCGGCGTTGTTGTCGCGGTTGGGTGCGGGGACGGATGTTCCGATCGGGACGGTGGTGGCGGGGCGTTCGGACCAGGCCTTGGACGAGCTGGTCGGGTTCTTCGTGAACACGCTGGTGCTGCGGACGGATGTGTCGGGTGAGCCGACCTTCGGTGAGCTGCTGAGCCGGGTCCGTGACACGGATCTGGCGGCGTTCACCAACCAGGACGTGCCGTTCGAGCGGCTGGTGGAGGAGCTGAACCCGGTCCGCTCGGCCTCCGTGCATCCACTGTTCCAGGTGATGCTGGTTCTGCAGAACAACAGCGAGGGGGTGCTTCAGCTCCCGGGCGTCACGCTGGAAGCGGAGGCCTTCGCCGACGCCCCTGCCAGGTTCGACCTCAACCTGATCTTCTCCGAGGGCCGCGACGCCGCCAACAACCCCGCCGGCATACGGGCCGAACTCCTCTACGCCGCCCAGCTCTTCGACCACGGAACCGTCGCCGCGCTGGCCGAGCGCCTGCGCCTGGTGCTGGCCGCGATGGTTGCGGATCCGGAGCGGTCGGTCGGGTCGGTGGATGTGTTGGTGGGCGGTGAGCGTGAGCTGATCGTGTCGGGGTGGGGTGGTGGTTCGGGGGCGGTTCCGGCGGGGACGGTGTCGGGGTTGTTCGCGGAGCAGGTGGTGCGGGCTCCGGGTGCGGTGGCGGTGGTGGACGGTGATCGCCGTTTGTCGTACGGGGAGTTGGATGTTCTGTCGGATCGGATGGCTTCGCGGTTGGTGGAGTCCGGTCTGGTGCGGGGTGGGTTGGTGGGGGTCTGCCTCGAGCGTGGGGCGGATCTGGTGGTGGCGTTGTTGGGTGTGTTGAAGGCGGGTGGTGGTTACACGCTGCTGGATCCTGAGTTTCCTCGGGAGCGTTCGGCGGTGGTGGTGGCCGAGGCGGGTGTGGGTCTGGTCGTGTCGAGTTCAGGACTGCGGGAGTCCGTCGAGGGGCTCGCCGAGCGTGTGGTGTGGGTCGACGAGGAGTGGGAGCCTGCGCCGTCGGCCGGTGATGTGGCGCCGTCGGTGGTGGTGGGTCCGGATGATGTGGCGTGTGTGATGTTCACGTCGGGTTCGACGGGTCGGCCGAAGGGTGTGGTGGCGCCGCATCGGGCGTTGGTGGGGACGTATCTGGGTCAGGATTATTGCGAGTTCGGTCCGGGTGAGGTGTTTTTGCAGTGCTCTCCGGTGTCGTGGGACGGGTTCGCGCTGGAGTTGTTTGGTGCGTTGTTGCACGGTGCGGTGTGTGTGTTGCAGCCGGGGCAGAATCCGCAGCCCGCGGTGATCGAGGGGTTGGTGGTGGAGCACGGTGTGAC